>DXHV01000078.1 GCA_019113165.1 Candidatus Desulfovibrio intestinipullorum | reverse complement strand
GACAGACCTCTTCCCCGTTCCCGCTGCCCTGAGGGGCATCGGGCTCGTGAGTGTCGGCACATCTGGTGATGGCCTCGATCTTACAAGGTTGTTTTCGGCACAGACCGCTGTCGCACAGCAGCGCTTCCGCATACAGCTGGATGCCAGAGCGAGCCAGAACCTCTCGGCACGGTGCAGTTCGAGCTCGGCCGCACGGAATGGGGCCAGGCGGCCACGGGTGGCGCCCTGGGCACAGACGGCCAGATTGTGGAGGTGCGCCATGCCTTCATGGACTGGGCCATTCCGGACACGCAGATCAAGGTGCGCATGGGCCTGCAGCCGCTCATGCTGCCTGGCGCCGTCTCGGGCTTCAGTGCCGTCTTCTGCCACGACATGGGCGGCATTTCCGTGACTTCGCCCCTCTACAATGCAGGCGATGTGACGGCCGACCTCTCCTTCTTCTGGGCCAGACCCTACAATGACAATTCCGGCACCCTCTACACGGATCGCAGCACAAGCCATCTGGACAACATGGACGTCTTTGCCCTGAGCCTGCCCATGCGCTTTGAGAAGTTCAAGGTAAACCCCTGGGCCATGTACGCCCTGATTGGCAAGTACAGCCTGAGCGGGCTTGCCATTACCAACGAGCCGGCCATCGTGGCCCCGCGGGGCGGCCTCATGCCGGTCCTGGGCTCCGGCACCTATGCAGGCTTCCAGAATGCCTGGCTGCCAGGAGTGGATCGTGCCTGGGGCGACGGCTTCTGGGCCGGCGCCACCATGGAATACGAGCCCGTGGACGATCTCAGGCTCTTCCTCGAGGGCGCCTGGGGATCGGTCAGCATGGGCGAAGTGCGCAACTACACGGGCTTTGGGGACACGGGCCGCACCCTGGATCTGCGGCGCTCCGGCTGGTACGTGGCTGCCCGCCTCAACTACAGCCTGGACTGGGGCACCCTGGGCCTGCTTGGCTGGTACGGCTCCGGCGACGACGGCAATCCCTACAACGGATCCGAGCGCCTGCCGCAGTACAATACCCCCTGGATGGTGAGCTCCCTGGGCTTTGGCGGCTCGCCCATCGACGAGGCGGCCTGGAAGGTCCTTGGCAGCAATCCCGGCGGTCTAGCTGCCGTCATTGGCGAAGTGAGGGACGTCTCCTTCCTTGAGGATCTGAAGCACACCCTGCGCTTTTGCTACTACTGGGGCACCAACAATCCGCGCATGCCCGAACGCACCGGCATGAGCTGGCCCACCCGGGCCGATGGTCCCATGATCTACCTGACCACCACGGATACGGCCTGGGAAGTGAACCTGACCACAGAGTACAAAATCTACGAGAACCTCGTCGTGAACCTGGATGCCGCCTATGTGCGCATAGACGCCGATGGCGACACCTGGCACGGTGCCGAGGAGACACAGTACAAGGACAACTACCGCTTCTCCGTGCTCTTCACCTACAGCTTCTAGAACGCGTGGCAGGCCACGTCTGCAAAAACACCCGCCCCTGACGAGAGGGGAAATCAAGGCGCCATGACGAGGCAGCTCCAAAAAAGCGATGCGTCCCATGGCGCTTTTTTGCGCCCTGTCCTGCCCCGTACTCTCCTGCCCCCGTACTCTCCCGGCGGCCTGCCGTACTGGCAGACTGGCCGCCCTCCCTGAGCAATTTGTCACCAGGATTTCACCTGACGCAAGGGCCCTGTGCCAGGCTTCTCGCACATCTGAAGTCCTCCAGGCTCCGGGACAGCCGTGCAGACGGCCTGTCCCGGGGCCTTTCTGCGCTCCTTTTTCAGGGACGGGCAGGGAAGTGCGGAGGATCCAGGGGGCCCATCCCCGGCATGACAGCCTTGTGACAGCAAGCCTGCCCCACGTCCTGCGCGCCCAGACCTCTTCCTTTCAACTGCCGTGCATTGCGTCTCTTTTTCGCCCTTTTCGCAAGAGTTGCCCCCAGGGGCGCAGCCCGCGCTGTCAGGCGCAGAGATTTGCCATCTTTTCCCTTTTGACGCACAATGCGCCGGCATCCCCTCCTGTCCGCCGAGGCATTGCTTTTCCATAATCCGCATTGCTCCGCCCTGCCCTGCACAGCTTTCAGCCTGCGCGCCAGGCGTACGCCCGCCACTGCGGACAACAGGGGGACTGCCGTCCGGGGCCCTTCCCCTGCCGCCCCCGACCTTCCCCAAGTCCCGCTTCTTTTCCAACGTCCAAGGTGCAGCCCTCATGACAAGCGAAAATCTTCTGAACATCGATTCGACCATACCGACTCTTGGTCCCTGCAAGATACAATCCCCGCTCTCCTACAGAAGCTGGGCAGGGGACAGGCAGACCCCCATCATTGTGGACGACGAGCTGACCCCCCTGGCCACAGAACCCTTCATGCTGGGCTTCGAGACCGCCGGTCCGCGCAGGGAAATCTATTTTGATCCCTTCCGCGCCAAGGCGGCCGTGGTCACCTGCGGCGGCCTGTGCCCGGGCCTCAACGACGTAATCCGCGCCATTGTCATGGAAGGCTACCACGGCTACCAGATGGCCGGCATCCTGGGGGTGCCCTTTGGCCTGGAGGGCTTCATTCCCTCCTACCGCTACCGCTTTGTGGAACTCACCCCCGACAAGGTGCGCGACATCCACCTCTTTGGCGGCACCACCCTGGGCGCCTCCCGCGGCCCCCAGGATCCTGCGGAAATCGTGGATACCCTGGAGCGCAGCAATGTATGCATGCTCTTCATCATCGGCGGTGACGGCACCATGCGCGCCGGCAAGTCCATCTACGAGGAAGTGACCCGCCGCGGTCTCAAGATTGCGGTGGTGGGCATTCCCAAGACCATTGACAACGACATCAGCTTCATCCCCCAGTCCTTCGGCTTCGAGACCGCCGTCTCCAAGGCCACAGAGGCCATTGAATGCGCCCACACCGAGGCCCTGGGCGCGCCCTATGGCATTGGCATCGTGAAGGTCATGGGCAGGGAATCCGGTTTCATTGCCGCCCGTGCCACCCTGGCCATGAAGGAAGTCAACTACGTGCTCATCCCCGAGGCCCCCTTCTGCCTGGAAGGCGAAGGCGGTCTTCTGCCTGCCCTGGAAGCGCGCCTGAGAACCCGCGGCCATGCGGTCATCGTGGTGGCCGAGGGCGCAGGCCAGCACCTCATTGCGGAGGAAACCAGGGGCAGAGGCACGGATCTTTCGGGCAACAAGATCCTGGGCGACATCGGCACCTATCTGTGCAAGCGCATCAAGGAGCACTTTGTCCACAGCGATATACGGCCCGCCATCAAGTACATCGACCCGAGCTACATCATCCGCTCCGTGCCTGCCGGCGCCAACGACAAGGTCTACTGCGGCTTCCTGGGCCAGTACGCCGTGCACGCCGCCATGGCCGGCCGCACCGGCATGGTCATTGCCAAGGTGCAGAGCCGCTACATCCACATGCCCTTTGATCTGGTGACCAAGGAGCGCCGCCACATGAACATCTCCTCGGACCTGTGGCGCGCCGTGCTCGAATCCACCGGTCAGGGCGACCTCAGGGGCATGCAGCCCGAAGAATAGCGCGCTCTTCCGCTCTTCGCCCCGAGCCCTTTTTCAAGCCCTTTTTCAAAGCGATCCCGCTTCTTTTCCCTGCAATGTCCCGGCCGCAGCCCCTGCTGCCGGGACATTGCCGTATGCAGGGCCCGGAAAGTGCTTTGGCATCTTGCCGCGCTGCGGGCCCTGGTGCATAAGAAGACAGACAGAGCAGACAAAGGCAGGTGCCTTTTGTCCGAAGGGCCCCGCAGGCTTCAGTCCCTGCCCTGCCTGTTCCCTCTCCTGCCAGGCATCCACTCAGATCACCAGAGCACTCAGGGCAGACAGAGCACGCATCCCCAGCCCTGACGGCCCCCGTCTTCTCTCGTCTTCTCCCGTCTTTTTCGGACGTCTCCCCATCTTCGCCTCTCACCATTGCCGAGGATCACGCCATGCCAGACATTCAGCCGCAAATGACACAGATCAAGGCCTCTGCCGGGTCGGGCAAGACCTATACCCTGACCCGGGAGTTTCTGAAGCACCTGGCAGGCTGCCAAAGCCAGGGCCGGCGTGCCCAGGCCTGCTCCCTCGCAGGGCCTGAGGAAGACTGGCGCAGCGTCATGGCCATTACCTTCACCAATGCCGCGGCCTCGGAGATGCAGGACCGCGTGCTCAGGGTACTCAAGGAACGGGCCCTGAGCGCTGATCCTGCGGATTCGTCGGCGCCCTTTCTCAGCCAGACCCAGGCCAGGGAGTGGCTTGAGCGCATCATGCACGACAAGGCAAGCCTCAACATCTCCACCATTGACAGCCTGCTCAATCTCATCGTGCGCATGTCCGCCCTGACCGAGAACCTGCCCCCGGACTTCACGCCGGTCTTTACCACGGACGAGATCCTCAGGCCCTGCTGGGAGGCCGTGACCAACGAGGCCTGGCAGGGCGACCGGCACTTGCGCGCCCTCATTGCCCGCATCTGCGAGATGGCCGCCATCTACGACGAGCGCAACACCTTTCAGGCTGCCCACGTCATCACGGGCAAGCTGACACGGCTCATGCCCCTGCTCTTCACGGAACGGCTCAGCAACCTCACTCCTGAAGAGACCTTTCAGACGAGCGAGGGCCAGGGCCTGCTGCCAGGGCTTCGCAAAGGCATTCTTGAGTCCATGCAGGTTCTCCTTGCGGCCAACGGCACGGCCCCGGAAGGCGCAGCCATCACCTTTCACAAGAAATGCCTCACGGCCTTTGAAAAGGCCTGCCAGGAATACGCCACAGGCCTTGGCATGCCCTTTGAAGCAGCCACCCTGGCCGACTATGCGAAGCTGCGCCTCTCCAAGAAATGCTTCGATTCGGCCTACTTCAGAAAGGACAGCCTGCCTGTCACAAGCAAGAGCGGTCCTGCGCCCGAGCACGTGCACGAGACCTATGCAACACTTGTGCACGAGGTGCGGGAATTTCTGGCCGTGGAGGCCCTCTACAGGCAGAGCCGCATCTGCCAGCCCCTGCTCGAACTGGCCAGGCTCATCTTCGAGCGCTACGAGCGCAATCAGCAGGCCGAGGGCCTTGTGCCCAACGACCGCATTCCCATCATGGTGGAGCGCATCCTGAGCGGCGAGTACGGCGTGGCCGAGGCCCTGTGCCGCATGGGCACGCGCATCAGCCACTTTCTGGTGGACGAGTTCCAGGACACAAGCCGCGATCACTGGGCGGCCCTGAAACCCCTGGTGGCCGAGGCCCTGGCCAGGGGCGGCTCCTTTTCCTGGGTGGGCGACGTGAAGCAGGCCATCTACGGCTTCCGGGGCGGCGACTCCCAGCTCTTTGACGACATCAGCCGCGATGCCTCCCTCACCTGCATGCTGAACTCTGGCGTGCGGCGCGAGACCCTTGCTGCCAACTGGCGCTCGAGAAAGGAAATCATCGAGTTCAACAATGCCCTCTTTGCGCCCCTGGACGACAGGGATCTGTGCCGGGCAGTGCTCGAGACGGCCAGTCCCGACCTCAACCTCGAGGCCACCTGCAGGCAGGTGCCCGCCTACTGCGAGGACGCCGACGATCCCGACACCCCCCTCATCGACTACATGGCCGGCAAGATGGCCGAGGCCTATGCCGGCGCAGCCCAGATCCCCTCGCCCAGGACCAGGGACGGCGGCTCCGTCCGCCTGGTGCTCTTTGGTGGAGACGGAGCAGACGGACAGTGCGATCAGGACGGGCAGCAGGAAGCGGCGGCAGGCACAGAGGGCGAGGCAGACGACGCCCTTTCCGCAGACGAGCAGTGCACGGCCGTGCACAGGCTCTGCCTGACCGCCCATGCCACCCACCCCTGGTCGGACCTTCTGGTGCTGGTGCGCACCAACAGGCAGGCCCTGGCCCTGGCCCGTTATTTGAGCCAGCAGGGCATTCCCGTGATCACGGAAAACAGCCTGCTCCTCAGCGATCACCCGCTCATTGTGCAGAGCATTGCCCTGCTGACCTTTTTGCGGGCGCCGGAAGACGACATTGCCTTCTGGACCGTGGCCAGCGGCAGCATCATGAACCGCGACCCGGCCGACCGGCCCTTTGCGGCCGAGCGCTTCCTGCTGGACGAGAGCCTGCTTGCCCTCTCCCGCGAGCGCCGGGTGCGCCATGCCCTGGATGTGGAAAACTACGATCCGGACGATGATCCCGACGCCGATGCCGATCCTGATGACGCGGCAGAGGACACGGCTGGCGACGAAACGTCCGGGGCCGGCGCAGACCACAGGGCCCAAAACCGCCTGGGCCCCGTGCGCACCCTGGCCCAGGCCTGGAGCGAGGCCTATCCGCAGGCCTGGAACACCCTCTTTGTGCCCCTGATGGATGCCTGCGGCAGCATCACGCCCTACGATCTGGTGGCCGAGTGGTACGATCGCGAGGACGTGGACGCACGCTTCCCCGAGGCCCGGCCCTTTGTGCGCCGCTTTCTGGAGATCCTGCACACCTCCAGGCAGCGCGGCATCCGCTCTGTGGGCGACTTTCTGGACTACTGGGCCGAGTACGGCCACGAGGAAAAGGTGCCCATGCCCGAGGGCATGGACGCCGTGCGCATCATGACCACCCACAAGGCCAAGGGCCTGCAGGCGCCCATTGTGATCGTGCCCTGGACGAGCGCCCGTTCCCGCAGCTTCTTTGACCTGGAAGTGGTGGAATACTACCCCGAAGACGGCTCCGCGCCCCTGCGCGCCCTCTGCCCCCACATAAAGGTCTTTCCCTCCTGGACGGCCCGGCGCCTCAAGGACGCCTTCGAGGCGGTCAACCGCTTCTACGTGGCCTTTACCAGGGCCGAGGAAGCGCTCTACGTCCTTGTGTCCGCCAAACCCCAGGGCGACGGCAAGCTCCTTCACTGCCTGCTGGAGAAGGCCGGCGACGCCATCCCCGCCCCTGTGCCCTGGGCTCAATTGCAGCAGGAGCTGGACGCAGACCTGACGGCCCTGACGGAACAGCCCGAACAGCAGGAGCAGGGACCAGACCAGGTGCCGGATCCCGGGCAGCATCAGCGACATGAACTGGCCCAAGCGTCCGCCAGCGAGGCCGGACGGCCAGACGCGCAGGCCGGAGTGCCCAGGCTCTGGGACGGCACGGGCCGCAGTCCCCTTGCGGCCAGCGCCGACTGGCGGCCCATGGACTGGATGCCCAGGCTGCGCCTGCACTTTGACTATCAGGACGAGAGCCACCCGAGGGATCGTGCCAGGGAAGAAGGCATTCTTGTGCATGCCTGCCTTGAGGAACTGGCCAGACTTCCTGCCGGCCTGCGCAAGGATGCCGGGGCCTTTGCCAGGGCCCGCGAGCAGGTCCTGCAGGATCGCCTCCAGGCCTCCCCCTGGCTTGAGGAAGGGGCCTTTGCGGACAGGGCCAGGGAGGAACTTGCCTGGTTTGCGGCTCTGGACGAGCGCTGCCACTGGCTGGATCACGGCCTGCCCGAGCAGTCCATCTGCACCTCGCGGGGCCGCATGCTGCGCACGGATTTGCTGGTGCGCCCCCATGCGGAGAACCACCTCACAGGCCCTCTGGTGGTGGAGTACAAGCACGGCCTGTGCGAGGAACCTTTTTTAAGCGACTACCATGCCCAGGTGCTGGCCTATCTGCGCACCCTGGTGGCTGCCGGCGACAAGGCAAGCCCCAGACCCATGGGCTGCATTGTCTATCTGCGCAGCCGCAAGCTGCACCTGGTCCTGCACGACGGATCAAGTCCCACCCTGACAGGTCGTGTCACGGGTGACGCGGCGCCTGGCGTGCTGCTGGACGAGGACGAGGTGCCGGGTCTCATTGCCCGCATCTCCGGCCTTGCCGCCCAGGGTGCCCGCAGCATGCGCGAACAGGAACAGGCACAAGGAACGACACAGGTCCAGGCCCAGACCCGGGGCAAGGCCCGGAAGACGGCCGCACAACAGGCAAAAGACCAGGCCCCGCGCCCCCGGCCAGGCTCCCTGCTGGACCTCTGTTCGGATACAGGCACTGGCACAAACACGGACACGAACAGCTAGGCACAAAGGAGTTCCCATGCACAATCCCATCCGCATCTTTTCCTGGAAGGAGCCCTTTCTGCCGCAGTTCAAGGCCTGTGCCGAATCCCTGCGCACAAGCCCCCTGGACGTGCCCCTGCTCATCTCGCCCACCTGCAGGCCCTGGCAGTATCTGCAGGTCCTCTATGCCCGGGACGGCAGGGCGGCCGTCCTGCCAAGGCTCATGTCCCTGAACGACGTGATCCGGCTCTGGCACGCCGACCTTGTACGCACAAGGCCGGAACCTGCCTCCATGCTCGATGCCGTGACCCTGCTCCACGAGGCCGTGCAGAGCCTGCCGGACAGGGAGCCCGATCCGGACGAATTGGGCGATACGGACGATGCTGCGGACGGGGCGGCAAGCAGGCAGAAGGCGGGCCAGAACCTGGCCCGCATGGACCTGGACGCCTTTCTGCCCTGGGGCGAGAAGATTGCCAGCCTTATCGACGAGCTCCTCGAGCAGGGCATAGAGCCTGCCGACGTGCTGGCCTGCGAGGACGAGGTCCTGCCGGCGGCAGCGCAGGTGCTGGAATCGCTGGGCCTCGTGAGCCGCACCTATCTGGATGCCCTGCGCAGCCGCAACCTCACCACCGAAGGCCTCATCCTCCACGAGCTGGCCACGCATCTGGAAAACAATCCCGACGCGCCCCTGCCCTCGCAGCTCACACCCACAGCCCGCAGGCCCGTCTTCATCATGGGCTTTCACACACTCTCTACCACACAGGAGCGCCTGCTCAGACGCCTGTGGGAGGCCGGCGCCCAGGTCTGCCTGCACACCGATCCCCTGGTGGCCGATCCCGAACGCCGCCACCAGGCCCACTGGATCTGCCAGCGCCATGTGCAGTGGATAGAGGCCTGGCAGGCGGACACGGAACTTGTGCAGCCCGCACAAGCCCGGGCCGAAGGGCAGGCTGCGGCACAGACAGAGGCCGGAGCACGGGAAGAGCGGCCCACCTTCTCCTTCCTCTCGGGCTATGACCTCCACTCCCAGCTTGAGGCACTGAGTGCCGAACTGGCCGGTCAGCCGAACGGACAGGAGGAAGGATCCGATTCGGACAGACAGGATCCAGACGGGCAGGATCAGGACGGCCAGACACAGCCCGAGCAGGATCCGGGCGATCAGACGCAGGGCGGCCAGGCACAGACGGCCCGGGGCACAGGATCTTCTGGCCAGACGGCCCTCATCCTGCCCAGGGCCTCCCTGCTCATGCCCCTGCTCCACCACATTCCGGCCTCCAGGCGCGAGGATCTCAACATTGCCCTGGGCTTCAGCCTGGCCGACACCCCGGTCTTCCAGTTCCTCCACGACGTGCTGGCCCTGCAGACCAACAGGGACGACGAGGGCCGCTACCACTGGAAGGGCCTGCTCTCCTGCGTGGACGCGCCCCTGCTCGCAGGCCTCACCGGCCCGGACGGCGCCTCGCTTCTGCCGGCCCTGCGCCGCTACCGCGTCCAGCTCTGCCACGGCCTGCGCTTCATCGAGCCCTTTGCCGACGTGCTCAAGGCCGAGACCTTTGACGACCACGAAGACGAGGTACAGGGTCTGCAGGAATTTCTCGAGGTCTTTGTCTCGGGCTTTGCACAGCTGGCAGGGACCAGGGATCTGGCCGATGCCCTGCAGAGGGTCTGCGACTACGTGCAAAGGCGCGGCAGCCTTTTGCGCAGCACCTCGCCCGTGGACATGGAGGCGCTCTTTCATGTGGAGCACACCATCATCCCCGAGCTGCGCCACACCCTCATGGCCGGGCACACCCTTGGTCTGGCAAGCCTTGCCCGCATCTTCGAGACCCTCTGCCGCAGCCGCTACCTCTCCTTCGAGCCGGGCTCCAGCACGGTGCAGGAAAACGAACAGGGCAGCCGCCGCATCGTGCACCGCAACCCGGCCCAGGCGCCCCTGCAGGTGCTCAACGTGCTGGAGAGCACCCTGCTCTCCTTTGATCGCGTCTGCGTGCTGGAGGCCACGGACGACTGCCTGCCAGGCGCCAGGCAGCACGATCCCCTGCTGCCGGACTCCCTGCGCGCCGTCCTGGGTCTGCCGGATCTCAACGAGGGCGATCTGGAGCTTGGCTATGCCCTGCACAGACTCTGCCAGAGCTCAGGGCATGTGAGCTTCTACTGGCAGGAAGGCATTACCAGAACCTACCTCTTTGACGGCAAGAAGAGCCGCAGCCGCTTTGTGGAAGAGTACATCTGGCAGCAGGAGCTGGCAGCGCAGCGCGTCTTCACCCCGGGCGAGCCGCCCCTTCAGGTCGTCTCCTGCGCCCTCACGCCCATGCCGCCCGTGCCGCGATCCCTGAAGCTTGTGCAGCGCACGGCCCTGGCCCTGCAGGAAACCCTGACCGCCGGCACCTGCCCGCTCTCGCCCTCGGCCCTGGACAAGTACCTGGAATGCCCCCTGGCCTTCGGCTTCAGACGGCTGGCCAGACTGCGGCCCCTTGCCATGGTCAACGAGGGCGACGATTCCCTGGGCGTGGGCACCCTCATCCACAAGGTGCTGGAGGACTTTCACGGAGCGCACCTGGGCAGCAACCTGCCCGATCGCGAGGCTGCGGCCGAGGAGCTGGTGGCCCTCTTCGAAAATACCCTGCACGATCCCTCCTGCCTGCTCAAGGAGACCCTGCCCCCGGAAAGCCTGGCCATGCTGGAGGCCGTGGCCGTGCGCAAGCTCAGGAAGTACATCGAAAACCAGCCCGAGGACATCAACCCCGTGCTGCTCGAGTACACCATGCAGGCAAGCATTGACGTGGCCGGCACAAGCCTGCTCCTGGAAGGCCGCATAGACCGCCTGGACAAGCGGCCGGCAGGCCTGGTGGTGCTGGACTACAAGACGAGCAAGCGCCTGCCCGGCATCAGCCCCGGGCTCTGGCTGCAGGACGACTTCTTTGCCAGGGTGAAGGACGTGACCTCGGCAAGCCATGTGGACGCCGCCGACAGGGCCGAGCTCGACACGCTCTTTCTCTTTTTGCGCGACTATGCCGCCAGCGTGCAGCTGCCCTGCTACGTGACCATGTGCCGCCAGACCTCCCTGCGCCTGCGCGGTCGCAGGAAGGGCAGGAAGGACACCCTGACCTGGCCCGGCGGCTCCCTGGCCGATGCCGCCTTCGTGGCCCTGGCGCATGAAGGCAGGGAGACGTCCTTCTTCCGCGCAAGGAAGAAGGCGGACGCAGAGGAGCTCAAGGAAAGGGCCATGGAGCTCTGCCAGTACCTGGTGAGCCTGGTTGTCATGCACATGCAGACGAGCGAGGAACTGCTGCAGCTGCGCGATGCGGAGTACTGCGCCAGGTGCGACTTTGCCACCCTGTGCCAGAGCTGAGCAGGCCTTGCGAGACGGGCTCCGGCTGACAAATCCGAGAGCCGAGTCAGGAAGACGAGTCCCGGTGCCTCTCAAGGGCTGACCGGGACTCGGAAACTGCCCACTTTCGGGAAGCAGCACACGCCCCGGACTGTGCCTTTTGCAGAGGGTGCTCTCCCCATCTCGCAGAGTCCGCTCCCGGCATCCGCATCTTTTGGGCTCTTCGTTGAACACAGGCTTTGTACTTTGCGAAAAATGCCCGTCGCCTGTTGCCACAAGTTGCCACGAGAGGACAAGATCTTTTGCAGTTTGTCATGTCCCTGGCTGGAAGTTCTGTCTCTTTTGTGTGGCCTTCATTCTGTCCCTGTTCTGTCATCGTCCTGTACAAATGGAAGACCAATCGACACTGCCTCTTCACAGACTGGTGACAAGAGCAGCGTACCTTGTTTCTGGCATCTTTTCAGGCTCATATTCCTGGTGTACCTGCTCACGTTTCAAAAGGCACGCCCCTTGAGCACATGCCGGCTGCCGATCCCAAAATGTGCAGATCAGGGCGTCCCATGGCTCTTTTCCAGTGAGCAGGGCCTGTCAGCTTCTGAGACTGCGGCGGTCCGGCGCTGTGAATCGCCTTGAGTGTCATGTCCTTTTGCGCTACGCTTCCCAAGTCTGGAGCAGGCTTTTTGCCCCCCTTCCTGCAGCGTGCCTTTTTGCTGTTCTTCCGAGTTCCCCATGGGTTCTCTTCATGCTTCCACTGTTGTTCCCCAATCAACAGGACCAGCAGGTTCAGCAACAAAGACCCTGCGCCTCTGCCTGCAGGATTGTCGGCGCAGTTCATACCCCTTCTGCACATTCTTCTGCGCCCTTGTCTGCCTGCCGTGCCAGAACATCCCGACAGCCATGAACACCATTCCCACCTGTCCCTTTGCCCTGCCGCCTCTGCCCGAGCGTTCCCGGGATCCCCTGGACATCGGCTCCCACGAGACGTGGTTCAGGGCCTACACCGGCCTGGAGCTCGAGGTCTGCCCCTTTGAAAGGGGCCCTGAAGAGCTCAAGGTCGAGCATACCTTCAGGGTGCTCGAGCATGCCCGCGCCATCTGTCAGGGCGAGGGCTTTGCGGCGCCCCTGACCAGGGCCTGCCTGCTCGCGGCCCTCTACCATGACCTCGCCCGCTTCGCCCAGTACCGCACCTGGCACACCTTCAAGGATGCCGACTCCTGCAATCACGGCGAGCTGGGTGCTGCCCTGGTGGAGCACTACCAGGTCCTGTCCTGCGAGCCCCTTGTCCGCACGGCTGTCACCAGGGCCGTGGCCCTGCACAATGCCTTTGCCCTGCCCGAACACCTGCCCTGTGATGTGGCCAAGGTGACAGAAGTGGTGCGCGATGCCGACAAGCTGGACATTTTGCGGGTCATGGACGAGCACCTCTCAAGGCCCGGCCCCTACTCGCCCACCGTGGTGCTGAGCCTGCCGGACGATCCGGATCTCTTCTCGCAGACGGTGCTTGACTGTGCCCTGACAGGCCGGGTGGCCAGCTACACGGATCTGGCCAGTGTGAACGACTTCCGCCTGCTGCTGGGCACCTGGATATTCAGCCTCAGCTTTGCCACCTCGCGCCAGAGGCTGACCGAAGCCGGCCACGCGCGGCGCCTGCTCGGCCAGCTGCCCGACCACATCTACGGCCCTGCCAGGGACAGGCTGCTCGCCGAACTTGATGCCCTGTTGTCAGTCCCGGCCGTCTGAGGACTGTCACAGGATTTGCCTTTTTTTGTCACTTTGTGTACAAAAACGCATTCACTTTGTTTTTCTGGAACATTTTTTGTACTCTTTTGCCGCAGACATGCCTTACGTTCTTGCAGCTGCATACCACGGGCAGCACGCCGGTGCTGTTCTTCTCAGGAGGATCTATGACGCTTCCTTCTCTTAAAATTGGCGACCTCACAGCCACCATGCCTGTCGTCCAGGGTGGCATGGGGGTAGGCATCTCCCTGTCTGGCCTAGCCTCTGCCGTCGCCAACGAAGGTGGCATTGGTGTCATCGCAGGGGCCATGATTGGCCTGCTGGACAAGGACGTGACCAAGGATCCTCTGGCTGCCAACATGCGTGCCCTGCGCCGGGAAATCCAGAAGGCCAGGGAAAAGACCTCCGGCATCATCGGCGTGAACATCATGGTGGCGCTCACCCACTTCACCCAGCTGGTGCGCACGGCCATCGAGTCCCGCGCAGACATCATCTTCTCCGGTGCCGGTCTGCCCACGGATCTGCCCAAGCACCTCCACGAGGCCTGCGAGCAGAAAAAGGAAGACTTCAAGACCAAGCTTGTGCCCATCATCTCCTCTGCCAGGGCTGCCTCCATCATTGCCAGAAAGTGGATGCGCAACTTCAACTATGTCCCGGACGCCTTTGTGGTGGAAGGCCCCAAGGCCGGCGGACATCTGGGCTTCAAGGAAGACGAGCTGACAGACGCAAGCTTTGCCCTGGAAAACCTGGTGCCGCCCATCGTGGATGTGGCCAGGGAACTTGAGGACAAATGCGGACGCGCCGTGCCTGTCATTGCCGGCGGCGGCGTCTTCACGGGTGCCGACATCCGCCGCCTGCTCAACCTGGGCGCCTCCGGCGTGCAGATGGCCACCCGCTTTGTGGCCACAGAGGAATGCGATGCCGACATCCGCTTCAAGCAGGCCTATGTCAATGCCAGGCCCGAGGACGTGACCATTATCCACTCGCCCGTGGGCATGCCCGGCCGTGCCATCGACAACAGCTTCATCGAGGCCTCGCGCAAGGGGCTCAAGAAGCCCTTCCGCTGCATCTACCACTGCGTGAAGACCTGTAACAGGGAGAAGACCCCCTACTGCATTGCCCTGGCACTGCTCAGTGCCATGCGCGGCAACCTGAAGGCAGGCTTTGCCTTCTGCGGCACCAATGTAGGCCGCATCACCTCCATTACCACAGTGCATGAAGTGATGGAGAGCCTGCGCAGGGAATACGAGGAATCTGCACCCAAACAGGCCTAACAAAATACACAGCAAAACAGTTTTTCGGGGAGGACGGCACACAAGGCTTGAGTCCTCCTCTTTTTTTGCCCTTTTCCCTGGGAGCGGGCCTTCTGGCCGGGCACAAAAAAAGGAGCTCGTCTGCGGCACAGGGCCAGGCAGATCTGCTCCGAACGAAAAGACAGGCATCGGGACAGGAGTCCGGAAGACTTCAGGGACGGACCCAAGACGGATCCAAAACGGATCCAGGACGGCTACAGGATTTCTTCTCCGTCCTCGTCGCGCACGTCCAGCCCCGTGGCCTTGCGTATCACGCTGTCACTGATGCCCAGCTGCTTGAGGTTTCTGGCAATGCGCCGGCGTTCCTCGCTCTTGCCCTCGGTCTTTCCCTTCATGACAGCGCAGATAAGACAGGAATCGAGATAGTTCAGGGATTTCTCCCTCTGTTCCTTCAGATAGTTGCAAATATCCTGGGAAAAGAAATCTTGCTCTGCGCCCTTGCACAGACGGTTTTGTTGTGACGAACCTGACATGGCAGCGCTCCTGTAGAATTCCAAGTTTCATACCCCAAATCCGTACATTTTTCAAGGGGTGAGAGTAGAAAAACAACAACTTCTCAATTATTTATATTCATAATTACGGAGATTTGACAAAGATCTCATACTGTCTATATGGACTTTATACTACAAACTGCAAAAAAGCAGAAAAGAAATATCTATGTCTCCTTCTTCTGCAATCCTTCTTCTTGGAAGAAATCTTTCATATCTGCAAAATGAAGAAAAGGACCTCTCAAAACCTCCCCTACGCCTGACAGAACGGCTCCAGTACAATGCCGATTTTTTGCAGGCTCAGGCGCGACGACCGCTTCAGGCGCGGACCTGCTCCCACGAAAGACCGCAAAGCCAGGGAAACCCTGGGAAGCCGTGCAAACCGTGATCACGTCTGCACAGGATGCACGCTTTCGGGCAGGCTTCCAGACAGCTCCAAAGGCCCATGCCTTGTTCCGTGCAGAGCGGCCAGAGGAGTGCCTTTTGCCTCGTCCTCTTGCACTCTTCTCTCCGCTCCCCTATTTTTGCAGGAGCACAAACACCTGCCTCACGGGGAAAAGCCCCAAACCTCTTGCGAGGAGCACGCTCATGGCACAGGAAGAACGCCTTGATTTCCTCATCCAGGCCCTCAGGGAAGAAAATCCCGTTTGGCGCAGCAAGCCGGTTCCGCAGAACCTGGCCGCAAAAAAGAGTTTCTTGCGCTCGCTCATGAACGTGCGGCTTCCTGCCCCGATTTCCGATGAGGTGCTTGCCGTGCAGGATGCGTACCTGCAGGAAGAGACACGACTCAGGGGCATTGTGGATCCGGCCACCCTGCCTCGCTTGAAGAATCATCTCATTCTCTGGCAGGGCGACATCACCCGTCTGGCCACGGACGCCATCGTCAATGCCGCCAACAGCGAGCTGCTGGGCTGCTTCATCCCCTGTCACAACTGCATAGACAACTGCATCCACACGGCTGCAGGCATGCAGCTGCGCCTGGCCTGCGCCAGGCTCATGGACCTGCAAGGCCACAGCGAGCCCACGGGCACGGCCCGCATCACCAGGGCCTGGAACCTGCCCTGCCGTTACGTGCTGCATACGGTGGGCCCCATTGTGAACGGCGCACTCACGGACGAGCACCGCCGTCTGCTGGCAAGCTGCTACCATTCCTGCCTGGAACTTGGTCGCCAGCACCATCTGCGCAGCATTGCCTTCTGCTGCATCTCCACCGGCGTCTTCGGTTTTCCGGCCGATGAGGCCGCAGCCATTGCCGTGGCCACAGTGCAGGACTTTCTTGCTGCGACCGGTGCCGACATGGACATAGTGTTCAATGTCTTCAAGGATGCGGATCATGCCCTCTATCAGCAGATCCTCCAGTAGCCCGTCCTGCAAGAGTCCGTCCGTCAAGAACCCGTCCGGCAGTTCCCCGTCTTTGGGCAGCGACCCCTCTGCCGGCAGCCCATCTGCCGACAACGCCTCCTTATGACAAGTGCCTCCGGAAGCAGCACGCCGCCTGCCCCGGCCACCGGGGCAGAAGAGGGCCAGACCTGGCGTGCCACGCAGGAGCAGAGGGAAGGTGCCGTGGATCTCGCACCCCTGCTCAGCGGCTCCAATCCCTGGACAGTGACGCAGGCTTCTGCAGGAAGCCTCAGGAACAGGGCTGTGCTGCAATGCGACCGGGAACGCTTTTCCGTGGATCCGGAGGCCGTCGATCGCCTCTTTCTGGAACTGTGCGCCTCGGAAGCCCTTCTGGTCGGTGTCGGCTCAGGGCTTTCCTTTGCCGCAGGCTATGACTATGGCGGTGCGGTCTTTGCCCGCTTCTTTGCCGACTTCATTGCCCGCTATCACTTCAGCGACATGTACAGGGGCGGTTTTCATCAGTTCTCTTCCCCTGAGGAGCACTGGGCCTACTGGAGCCGCTTGATTCTCCTTGCCTGCTACCATGAACCTCCTGGCACCACCTGCTCAAAACTTGTGCGTCTTCTGGCCGGACGGGACGCCTTTGTGTTCACCACAAACGTGGATCACTGTCTTGCCAGGGCAGGTGTCCCAGAAGAGCGCCTCTTTGCCATTCAGGGCGATTTCGGGCTGTGGCAGTGTTCCCGTGCCTGCCATCCCAAAACCTATGTGAACGAAGCCCAGGTCCGCCGCATGGTGGCCGAACAGCGCAACGGCCGCATTCCCTCGGACCTTGTCCCGTATTGCCCCGTCTGCGCGGCCCCCATGTGCATGAACCTGCGCGGCGGCCATCCCTTTGTGGAAGACGAGGCCTGGGAGAAGGCCTGCACGCGCTATCAGGAATTTCTGGAACATATAGAGGGCAAAAGGGTGCTCTACCTTCTGCTCGGCATTGGCGACAACACCCCCACCATCATCCGCACGCCTCTGTGCAGGATGGCCCGAGCCAATCCCCGCTCCTTCATTGCCTCCATCTCCCTGGAGGACAGGGGGCATGCCTTGGCAGGCACAGCTGTCGAGGATGACCCGGACCTGGCCGGCCGCTGCCTGCACCTGCAGGCAGACATAGACCTTGTGCTCGACCTGCTGCTGAAAAGGCAGGAGCAAAAGCGCTGAACACACAAGAGCTCCCTTCCTGAACGACGAGGAGGGTCCAAAAGACCTCCACTGCCGGACGAATCTCCTTCCGTAGCCTTCCTGAGAGCACCCGCCACAAGGCCAGTCCTCCCCAAATCGCTCCCGGATTCTTCCGGCCCCTCTCCCCGGGATCTTGTCCATGGCTCCTCTCCAGGAATCCTCTCCAGAGAGCTTCAGATCATCTCCAAGGATCTTCCCCATGCACGAACGTCACCTCAAGACATCCTCTGACAGAGCCCCTGACGCAGCTTCTGGCACAAGGCAGTCAGCGGCCCTCTTCCTGCGCACCTCTCCAGAGTCCTTCAGGCAGACTGCACTTGCGAAGGCTGAAAGAGACACGGTCGCCCTTCCCTGTGCAATGAGCGATCTTCTGTGCCTGGCCGAGCACCTGCAAAAGGCCGAGGCCGTGCTCATCGGTGCCGGCGCAGGGCTCTCGACGTCTGCAGGCTACCGCTACGACGGACCAGTCTTTGAGCAGAACTTTGCCGACTTCATTGCCAGGTACCACTTCACCGACATGTACACGGCAGGCTTCTTCCGTTTTTCGTCCCTGGAAGAGCACTGGGCCTACTGGAGCAGGCACATCTTCCTCAACCGCTACTGCCCCATCCCCAAGGACACCTATGCACACCTTCTGAAGCTTGTGCAAGGACGAGACTACTTTGTCCTGACCACCAATGTGGACCACTGCTTCCAGCGGGCAGGCTTTGCCAAGGATCGCCTTTTCTACACCCAGGGCGACTACGGCCTGTGGCAGTGCTCCGTGCCCTGCCAGAACAGAACATGGGACAACGAGACGCAGGTGCGGGCCATGCTGGCCGAACAGCAGGACCGGCGCATCCCCTCTGGTCGTGTGCCTTTCTGCCCTGTCTGCGGCGCCCCCATGACCATGAACCTGCGCTCGGATGCGAGCTTTGTGGAGGACGAGGGCTGGCATGCGGCTCAGGCCCGCTACCGGGACTTTGTGCACAGGACAGCCGACAAGAAGGTCCTTTTGCTGGAGCTTGGTGTGGGCGGCAACACCCCCGGCATTATCAAGTACCCCTTCTGGCAGATGGCCTGCCGCAATGCCCGATCCTTCCTTGTCTGCCTGAACCTCCATGAAGCCTTCTGCCCCCCGGAGCTCAAGGGCCGCTCCCTGTGCCTTGCGGCAGACATCTATGCCGTGCTCTGCGCCCTGACCGATCTGCTCGCAAACAGGGCTTCTGCCTTGTGAGCAGATCCTATCGACACGCCGCCCCAAAAATGCGGCACAGCAAAAAGGCGCCTCTTGCGCACGCGATCTGCTCCTGGGCCTCTGGCCAGGGACAGATCGCCGCACAAAAAGACGCCTTGTCGCGGGGGCCTGTCCCCCGCATCAACAAAAACAGGAACTGTGTTTGAGCGTACGTGAAATGCACTGCTCTAGAAGAGATCGCGGGATTCCACGGCGGGCTTTTCCACGCGATCCTCCACTTCCACGCCCTTGGGCGGCGTGAAGCGGAAGGCACTGGAGGAGATGTCCGCATCGGGAATGAAGGACGTAAAGCGCACGTCGTTGGCGTTGCCGTAGAAGTCGGTAATCACGGCACGCTGGATGTAGCCCTTCACCGGATCCACATAGAGTCGTGCTTCCACAAGCTGGGGCACGGGTTCCTTGGGATAGAGCTGCAAAATGCGCAGCTTTCCTTCCGTGCCCGCATCGGTCACGTCAAAATCCTTGGAGAGCAGGGCCTGGCCTGTCACCACCTGGATGAGGGAGCGGGAGTCTTCCACAAGATCCCTGGGATAGCGGTAGGCCACGCCTTCGTCAGGAATGTAGTCCCAGATCTCCTTGTCCGAGACAATGAGGGTCTCGGCTGCAGGCGCCTTGGTAGTCCAGGAAATGAAGAAGGGCTTCTTGAACAGAAGCTCGCCCTCGCGCTTTTCCGTCTGCCCGCTCTCGCGGTGGGTCAGATACTGGGTAAAGAAGGCCTTGAAGGACTGGGTGGAGGCATAGCGGTTGCGCATGACCTCGGCTATGTCGTCTGCGGCCACGGCCTGGGCGGCCATGGCGCCAAAAAGCATGCACACAAGCAAAAGACGGCACAATGTTCCTGGCAGGAAATGTCTCATGATACAGATCCGGGGCGCTCTGGCCCCGTCCTCCTGAAAAAGGGAAAGGGAGTCTGAAACCGGGTTCCCGTGTCCGAAGAGAGCCCGGACGTTCCGGGACTACTTGATGAGTACGGGCCTGGGCTTGCCGGCGCCCGGCGAGGGACCGACCAGCCCGTCGCGGTCCAGCTGATCCATGTAGCGGGCCGCCTTGTTGAAGCCTATGTTGAAGCGCCGCTGCAGCAGGGAAATGGACACATGGCCCTTTTCCTTGCAGAAGTCCACCACATCCCTGTACATGGCGTCCGTGCTGTCGACCTCGCCCTTTCTGGTGCGGGTCTCCTCTTCCTCGTCCTCGTTCCAGGTGGCAAAGTCCACCTGGTAGTGCGGCCTCACCTGCTTCTTCCAGAAGTCCACCACTGCCTGCACTTCCTCGTCCTTGAGGTAGGGGCCGTGCAGGCGGGTCAGGTGGCCGCCGTTGGGATTGTAGAACATGTCGCCGTTGCCAAGGAGCTTTTCGGCGCCTGCCGAGCCCAGGGTGGTGATGGAGTCCTGGCGCGAGGACACCCTGAAGCAGATGCGGCAGGGGAAGTTGGCCTTGATGAGGCCCGTGACCACGTCCACGCTCGGGCGCTGGGTGGCAATGATCATGTGGATGCCGCAGGCCCTGGCCAGCTGGGCCAGGCGGATGATGCAGGGCTCCACGTCCTTGCGGGCCTGCAGCATGAGGTCGGCCAGCTCGTCAATGACAATGACAATATAGGGCATGGGCACGAGATCGGCCAGATCCGGCGGCAGATTGCCCTTGTAGGAGGCGAGCTTGGCATTGTAGCCGGCAATGTTCTTGGTATAGAGCCTGGACATCTGGCTGTAGCGCTGATCCATCTCGTGCACGGCCCAGAGCAGGGCATTCTTGGCATCCGAGACTTCCTTGACCACGGGGTGCACAAGGTGGGACTCGTCTTCGTAGATGCCCATTTCCACCCGCTTGGGGTCCACCAGCAGAAGCTTGAGCTCGTCCGGGGACTTGCGCAGAAGCAGGCTTGTGAGCATGGCATTGAGGCAGACGCTCTTGCCCTGGCCCGTGGCGCCGGCCACGAGCAGATGGGGCATCCTGGCCAGATCGCCCACATAGGGCTTGCCGGTGGTGTCCCGGCCCACAATGAGCGGCAGGGCGGCCTTGGATTCGGCAAAGACCTCGTCCTCGGCTATCTCGCGGAAATTGACAATGGCGCGGTTGCGGTTGGGAATGACAATGCCCACCGTGTCCGTGCCGGGCACAGGCGCCTGAATGAAGACCGAGACGGCCATGAGCGAGCGGGCAATGTCCTCGGTGTGGCGCACAAAGGCACGCACGGACACGCCTGGAGCAGGACGCAGCATGTAGGTGGTCACCACCGGGCCTGGCGTTGCCCGCACAAGGTCGGCCTGTATGCCAAAGTCGCTGAGGCAGCCCATGAGGGCCTGGGCGCAGTCGTCCAGTTCCTCGTCCATGACCTCCGGGCCTTCCTCGGGCCGGTCCAGAAGCTCCAGCGGCGGAAAGACCGGTCCGTCCGGGTCGGCCTCGCGTTTGATCATGTCCCTGGTCAGGCGGGTCTTCCTGGAGCCAGCCTCACTGGCCTCCCTGATATCCTTCTCCGGGGCCCGTTCGCCAGACCGTTCTGCGCTCCGGGACACAGGCCGCTCCTCTTCCCTGGCGCGCAGGGCGCTGGCCCGGGGGTGCGTCTCTGTTCCAGAGGCTGCAAAAATTTTGTCCCTGTCTGCCGGCTCGTCCGTCCTGGCAGCCGAGCCCGGAAGGACAGCACGCTCGTCGTCAGCCTGCTCCGCAAAACTGTCTGCGCGGGCGTCTGTCCTGGTCCGCCCCCTGGACCCGGCCTCTGCCGGCCCGGTTGCGGACTCTGCGTCCTGGCGCTCAGCCCTGGTCTGCCCGGCCCCGGTCATCTGTGCGGATGCGGGCTCAGACTCATCCTTCGTCTCGTCGTCAAAGGCCCCGAACAGGGCCGCACGCTCCCTGCGTGTGCTGTCTGCACGGTCGTCCGGACGTGTGTCCTGACGCGATCTGTCCGTGTTCCTGCCGGATCGGGGCTCGTCGGGCAGATCGTCCTCTTCGTCCAGATCGTCCAGTTCGTCCAGATCATAGTCCGGCTCGTGCCGCTCGCCAGACCTGGCACTGCCCCTGGTTGTGTCAGCAGGGGACCGATCGCCTGCCCTGTCTGCCGTATCCGCTCTGTCCCGATCGCCCTGCTCTTCTTCACCAGGGACCAGATCGGCCTGTACGGCCTGTGCTTCCTCTTCAATCTGCTCGTTGTCGATGCCGGACCGGACAGGGTCCCCGGCCTGCGCTGCGACCTGTGCCGCTTCCTCGTCCTGCTCCGCCCTGGACAGCAGGTTGAGCAGGGGCTTGTCGGCGGCCTCGCGCACCCTGATGCGGGCGGAGCGGGTCGCGTGCACCTGATCCTCTTCCAGCACCCTTGGGATGTGCACCTTGCGGGCGTACTGATCGGCATAGGAGTGATCCATGGGCACGTCGCTCTCGTCCGTGCTCGCAAAGGGGATGTCCTCCTCGCTTAAGATAAGGGTTCTGGCCCTGACTGGAGCCCGTCCGCCGTCCACCAGAGTGGATCCTGCCGGACCGTCCGCCTGCCTGCCCGCCTGATTGTCTGCGCCTTCTTCCCACTCTCCGTCCTGCAGAGGACGAAAGCGGGGCCTGACCAGGCCCACGCGCTGCAAGCCGCCAAGGACGCCTCCGATCACCCGGCCCGCAGCCCGGTCCAAAAGGCCTGGCTCTTCCTCTGGCTGAGCATTGACTTTCCCTGGCTGCAGCCTGGCCGCCCTGGGCCTGTCGCCGCTCTCGGGCACGGCCTCAAAGGCAAAGTCCGCGTCCGAATTCCCGTCGCTCTCCCGGCCGGGCATGGTGCCTGCCTCGTCGCGCTGGACAAAGCGGCCCAGGAAAAGGCCGAGCACATCGCCTGTCCGGGTCATGAGGCGCCGCCAGGACAAGTCCACAAAGAGCTGCAGGCCCACAAAGAAGACAAAGAGCCACAGCAGGGTGGCCCCGAAGGGCGAGAACAGGGCCTGGGAGCCCCTGGCAATGACGGCGCCAATCATGCCGCCCCCGGACAGATCGCCAATGCTCACGTCCAGGGCCGCAAAGAAGACCAGGGCACTGATGCCCAGCAGGGCACAGCCCACCCAGCGCCACCAGGTCAGAGAAAGCCTGCGGGTCAGGCAGCCAATGGCCACGCCGCCCAGGACCACGGGCAGGACCAGGGAGCCGGAACCAAAGAGATCGTTGAGAAAGCCTGCCGTATAGGCGCCAATGAGGCCGCCAAGGTTGGCGACCTCACTGCTGCTCACGGCATGATTCAGACTCGGGTCGGAGCGATCGAAGCTCAGCAGGCTCAGGATGAGCAGAAGCATCCAGAAAAGGAGAAAGAGACCACACATCTCCTTCAGCCAGAAGCCACGCGGCCGGTCATTGACATCAGGTTCAAGCATGCGTCTCTCCCTTCTCTACCCGATGGCTCCTGTCCAGACAGGAGCCGCAAACAAGGACACGAGGGCTATTCGCGTCCGAGGTATTCCTTGGTGCCGGTGTTCACCTTCACGCGGTCGCCCACGTTCACGAAGAGGGGCACCTGGATCACGGCGCCGGATTCCAGGGTGGCAGCCTTGGTCACGTTGCTCACGGTGTCGCCCTTGGCGCCGGGTTCGGTGTCCACGACTTCCAGCACGATGGACATGGGAATGTCGATATCAAGAGGATTGCCCTTGTAGAGCAGCACGCGGCACTGCTGGCCGTCCTTCAGGAAGTCGGACTTGCCGGAGGTGGCGTCGGCAGGCATCTGGATCTGCTCGTAGTTGGTCATGTCCATGAAGATAAGATCCGTGCCTTCCTTGTACAGGAACTGCATGTCGCGGGTCTCGAGGTCGGGACGGCCGACCTTGTCACCGCTGCGGAAGGTGATGTCCTGCATGCGGCCGGTGAGGATGTTGCGCAGCTTGGTGCGCACCATGGCGCCGCCCTTGCCGGGCTTGAAGTGCTGGAAATCGACAATTTCGTAAGGAATGCCGTCTACTTCAATTTTCAGGCCTTTGCGAAAATCAGTGGTGGAATACATGGGTATCTCCTTGAGGGAACATAAAGTATCAGCCCCGTCCGCGCCTGATGCGCAGAAAAAGGCAGGTTTTTTTCTATGGATAGGACAGTCTGGCATGCAGATCTGAGTCGGTAAGAATACCTGATTGACAGAGGCTGTCAAGACTGCCTGCACATGCCATCCTGTTCGTGATCGGGCTCATGCAGTCAGGTCCATATCCACGGTATACAGAAAGAAGTTTTGACAAACTGCAGAAAGGCACTCTCTGATTCTGCCTGTCTGTTCGTCCCAGACAAGAGAAGTCTGGCAGAGGATGCAGGGAAGGAAGAGTGTCACAGCCTCTTGTACAGGCTGTATTTCGCTCGTCCCCACTTTGGAGAAGCCGTCTGACAGGCATTTTTCGAGGCTCCTGCCGCCACTTTGCGAATCGGGCTTTTGCTGCTAGAATACAGGACATACCCAAACGAATACAGTCCCTGGCACCTGGTGCCGGTCCCCAAAAAGCACGGTTTTTGCAAAGCATTGGGGATCCGGCCGCGCACGACAGGGTCTGCAGGAGTCGTCATGCCCACACCGCAGCTCATTCTGGAAAAGACAGCCTACACCATTGATCAGCTTCTCGGCACCGAGACAGCGCAGCTGGCCCTGGCCGGCCGCTCCAACGTGGGCAAGTCCTCCCTCATCAATGCCCTGGCCTGCCGCCGCAAGCTCGCCAAGGTGAGCTCCACGCCGGGCAAGACCCGTTCGGTCAACTACTACCGGGTGTCCCCCTGGGACTTCTGCCTGGTGGACCTGCCAGGCTACGGCTATGCCCGCGCCAACCACGCCGAGCGCGAGAAGTGGGCCCGTCTTCTTGAGCGCTACCTGAAGGAATGTCCCACGCTCAAGGGCCTGGTCCTGCTCATTGACAGCAGGCTCCCTCCGCAGACCCTGGATCTCAATCTCATGGAATACGCCCGCAGCCTGAGCCTGCCCATCCTGCCCGTGCTCACCAAGGCCGACAAGTGCCGCCAGCGCGAACTGGCCGCCCGCTCTGCGGAATGGCAGAAACTCACGGGCATCAAACCCGTGATCACCTCCTCGTCCTCCCGCTTCGGCATACAGGATCTGTGGAAGGCCCTGCTCAGACAGGTGGGCTTAAGTCCTGCCGAGCTTGGCCCCGGCAAGAAGCAGGCTGCAGGCAGCGGCCAGCCGGAACAGGCCAGTCAGACGAATCAGCCCGGACAGGCCGGACAGACGACACAGAGCGAACAAACAGGCTCGGCAGGCCCGCAGGACACGAAGACCCAGCCGGCAGAGGCACGTGGCGAACAGCCGGCAGACGGACAGACTGCAGAACCGGCTGCAGGCCCGGCAGACGGTGCGGCCGAAAGCCCTGCCGGAGAGTCTGCCGAAGGGGCCAGACAGGCCGACTGAGCAGTACACAGGGCGACACAAGGAAGAACGGGGCAACAGGGACGGATGCCCGGGCACATGGCTCAGGCACGCTGATCCCTGCACTGCTGCCCGCAAACGAGGAGCACGGACATGATCATCTGGATTCTTGCTGCAGTCGTGGGACTGCTTGTCATTGGCTATCTTGTCCTTGGCCGATACGTCCTGCGCCTTGATTCCAAGCGCGAGGTGCTGCACCTGTACGAGAACGTGGAGTGGAACACCGAGGCCGTGGAATACGTGCGCCGCCAGGTCCGGGAGCTCAAGTGGTCCATTATCAGCTGGGTGGCCGGTCTCATGCTGGTGCAGACCGTAGTCATCTTCCTGGCCATCATCTACATTCTGGAAAATACCGGCAACTGAGGACAAGGAGCTGAGGACAAGGATCGCCTGCAGGAGCAGGGCCTGATCAGGTCATGATCGGGCCTTGATCTGGCCTCAGCTCCAGCAGGCGAACAGATCGAGTTTCCTGGACGCGCAGTGCCAGGGGAAGCGAGCCGTTTTGCGCGTCCGCTGCATATTCCCTGCGCTCGCACCGGCTCCGGGTCGGACTTGCTGGGCACAATGTGTCTGCACAGGGTGGATCCTGCCCGTCTCGTCTGCCATCTGCCAGGGGCCTTTGAGCACCTGGTCGTCTTGCCTGGCCGAGTCTGTCTCCCGGCGGCAGGGCAGCGTGCAGCTGCCTGCAGAAAAGTGAAGGACGCCCGCAGGGCTGCGGATCAGCCAGAGGGGCGGCAGACAGGCGAGACAGCCCGTATGGGCCAGACGGACCGCCGGGCAGAACGACGTCTGCCCCTGCCTGTCACGCAGGACCTGCCTTTGCGAAAAGGCTCAGGGGCAGCGCCTGCAACGAGGCAACGAGCCAAAGAGCCACTAACAAGTCGGCAAAATCCTCAACGAAGCGTTCCGGAGCAGTGCTCCCACCACACATACACCCAATAGGAGTCTGGCCATGCATATTGTTGTTCTCACTGGCAGTCCCCGCCAGCAGGGCACCACGTCCCTGCTGGCAGACAACTTTGTGGAGGGGGCCCAGAGAGGCGGGCACACGGTCGTGCGCTTTGATGCGGCCTTCAGGGAGGTGCATCCCTGTCGTGGCTGCAATACCTGTCAGAGAGGCGTGCAATCCTGTGCCATACAGGACGACATGCAGACGCTCTATCCCGATCTCGTCAGGGCGGATCTGGTTGTCCTTGTCTCGCCCCTCTACTATCACTCCATGAGCTCGCAGCTGCGCATGGTCATCGACCGCTTCCGCGCCATTGACAGCCTTCTTGCGGGTTCCGGCAAGCAAACCATCCTGCTGATGGCCGGAGCAAGCGTCGTGCCCACGGTCTTTGACGGCGCCGTGGCCACGTTCCGGGAAACAGCCAGATACCTGGGCTGGAAGGATCGCAATCTGCTGCTGGCCTTTGGCTGCAGGAACCGCGAAGACATAGAGCGAACAAACTATCCAGAGCGGGCCTATGCCATGGGCCGGGAGCTCTGAGTGGCACACGAACCAGAGCCCCTGTTCGTGTCCCTGCCGTGCGCCTGGCCCTGAGCGCCCTGTCCAGCCCTGCCCTGCCTGCCCGCCTGTCTCTCTTTGGGCAGGTCTTTCACTCAAGCCCCAGGATGGCCATGCGCACGCCTGCGGCAGCTGGAGAGACGCCAAAGTGAAAGGCAACCCGGGTCACGTCGTTGCCGCACGTCCTGCACACCCGGCAGAATGCTTCCCTCGGCATGAGCAGTTCTGCCGCAAAGACGCTGGCCTGCCGATCCCTGAGAGAGTGCCGTGCCCTCCGGCCCGTACCATCCAGCGGGCGTCCTCAAGGGAATGGCCCAGGACAACAGGACCGATCTCGTGGGCAATGGCGGACACATCTCGGTCCGAAGAGGTAGTGCGCAGCAGGGTGATCACCCATTTCTCAAAAAGCCGCTGCAGCTCTTTCCCGTGAGATGCGCAGCGAAGAACAAAGCCCTGCTCCTGGAAGATGCCGGCAAAGGCCGCCATGGGGGAACACTCGTCCCGAAAAAAGTGCTGCCGCAGTTCCCTGGCCTTGTGGTTCCTCGAACAGACTGCTCACACGCTCACCTCCCTGTGAGAAAGCGCGTTCCTGATCGCAGAGGTTGGCCCCTGCGATCAGGAACGCGCTGTTTGATCCTTCTCCAGGGCACCAGGGGCGTCCTGGACACCCTGTCTGGAGGTCCCGCTTGCTAGCCCCGGGCGGCCTGGGCGGTCTGGCCGCTCTGGGCGCCCTGCCCGGCCGCACCCTGCGGCTCGTGGCAGCGGGCGTCTTCGCCCGGCAGCTGCGGTTCCATGTGCACCAGAATGTTGTCCAGGAGCGGTATTTCCTCGCGCAGGGATTTTTCCATGCGCACAGTGATGTCATGCACCTCCTGCACGGACAATATGCCGCTTATGAGGCAGTGGAAGGAGACGTTCAGGCCGTCTGCCGTCCTGCGCAGGGTCAGGGCATGCATGCCAAAGACCAGGGGCTCGCGGTCGCAGCAGGCCTGCACCCGTTCGGCCACAAAGCCTGCCAGCTTGTCCTTCTCGGCATCCAGGACCTGTGCGTTCTGCTCGCTGGCACTGGGTTCGATATGGGTGAGCAGATGCACCTGGGGGTGCTTTTGGGCGATGTCCGCCTCGAAGGCCTTGCAGCGATCGTAGGCGCGGCCAAAGCTCGTGCGTCCGGGAAATTCCACATGGGCCATGGCCGCTTCGGTGCCGTCGCTCTCGTGCAATATGTGCACATCGTGCACGTCGAGCTCATGGGTTCTGGCCGCGGACTGTATCAGGCCGAAGGTCGTCTGATCACTGCCCGCACCGTTGTAGGGATCCACATGCACCACCACGTCGGCGCCGGGCACGATGCTGCACACATGGGCCTCCACCTCGCTCGCTATGCGGTGGCCGTCGCTCACGCGCAGATGGGGATCCACGGCCACGGAGAGGTCCACAAAGGTACCGGCTCCGGCCGAGCGCATGCGCAGGCGATCCAGGGAGCAGACGCCCTCCACCTGCACGACGGACTTTTCAATCTGCTCCAGCGCGTCCTCCGGCGCCGCATCGAGCAGGAAGTCCACGGCCCTGCGGGCCATGGTCAGGCTCACCTTGAAGATGATGAGGGCCACGATAAGGGCTGCCACGGTATCGGCCTGATGGATCAGGGCGCGCAGCTCCGGCGGGAGCTTGAGCACGTCGGCAAGCCACACGGCCAGCACGCCCAGGAAGACCACGGCACTTGAGAGAATGTCCGTGGAAAAGTGCAGGGCATCGGCTTCCAGGGCCTGGGAGTTGGTCTCCTTGGCCACCTTGCGCAGATGGCGGACCCTGTTGATGTCAATGGCCATGGAGAGCAGCATGACGCCCACGCCCCAGAGCGAGGGGACCACCGGACTGGAGCCGTCCATGATTCTGTGCACGCCCTCGTAGCCCACATAGGCGCAGACAATGAAGAGCAGCACCGTCTCGGCCAGGGCCGAGAGGTTTTCCATCTTGCCGTGGCCATAGGGATGGTGCCTGTCGGCGGGCCTGGCCGAGACGCGGATGGCGTACCAGGTCATGAGGGCTGCCACCAGGTCGAGGCCGCTGTGCAGGGCCTCGGAGAGGATGGCCAGACTGTTGGTGTACAGGCCCACGCTGACCTTGACGGAGGTGAGAAAGACGGCAGCCAGCAGACTGTAGAGGGCAGCCCTGGCCTTCTGTTTTTCGGCCACATGGACCGGAGACTCGTAGAGCGCCTCGGACGCCGCGAGTTCCTGTTCCTTCAAAAGCTTGGGAGAGGATTGCATAGACAAAACTCCGCTTGTCCGAAACGTCGGACGCATGGTGAAAAAGGGGAAAGTGAATCCAGGGGGAAGTGGCAAGCCCAAAAGGCTGTCGCACGCCCGGGGGCACAGCGGGCCGGCGCCCGCCAAGCGACGGCCCCGGGTCCTGCCTGCCGGACGGTCCGGGAGACGACACGGCCGACGGCCTGGCGGCCCAATCCGAAGATTCTGAATTTCAAGACAGTTTTCTGGACCCCACAGACGCGAAAAGGAGGCACAAAGCCTCCTTTTCGTTCATGTATGTCTTGTTTGTGTGCACGGCAGGAACTGCCCTGCACACCCTGTTGTCTAGAGCCAGCGGAACCAGTCCTTCCAGGTGCCCTCGCGGCTTTCCCGGCGCTCTTCGTTGCGCTGGGCCGAGTACTCGCGGTAGGCGACCACGGCCTTGGAAGCCGCGTGTTCGGCCACATCCGGCACGTCCTGGAAGTTTTCGGTCACATAGGTGTACCTGTGCCAGGCAGGACCGTACTTGTTCATGTGCCAGAACATGTCGGCAATGTAGAGCTCGTGCTCAGCCATGGACCTGCGGCATTCCAGGATGCGCTCGCGGGCAGCCTTGGCGTACTGCGAGTTCGGATACTGCTGCAGCAGACGCTCGTAGTAGGCGCAGGCTTCCTGCAGTTCCGTGGTCGGCCTGTCGATGGAGCGGAACTGCCGCTGCAGGGACATGCCGATCTGGTAGAGCACGTACTCTATGGCCTTGTGTCTCGGATGGAGCGATTCGAAGTCCTTGTAGGTTTCGGCTGCAAGGACGTACTCGCCATCAAGGTAGTAGGCGTCGCCCAGGGAGAGTTCGGCTTCCGTCGTGTAGGGGCTGAAGGGATAGGCATCGCGGAGCTTGTTGTAGAGCTCCACGGCACGCACATAATTCTTCTCGGCCATGGCGTCGTTGGCGGCCTCGTAGATTTCCTGGGCAGTATCTTCTGCCGGAGGCAGATAGACCATGTCTATGATACCGCAGCCGGAAACGCAGGCCAGCGACACGAGAAGGACCAGGGGACGAAGCAGTTTACTTAGCATTGAGCTCTTCCAGGAAGAGGAAGGCCGCCTGCGCTGCAGTTGCGCCATCCCCGGCGGCAGTGACAACCTGCCGACAAAGTTTTGCACGCACATCGCCCGCAGCAAAGATGCCGGGGACGCTGGTACGCATTTCGGTGTCCGTGACGATGAAGCCCCGCTCCATCTGCACGCCTGCCGGCACAAAGTCCGTGTTGGCCTGCATGCCCACGAAGATGAACAGGCCGTCCACGGTCAGATTGCGCAGGGTGCCGGTCTTGAGGTCACGCACGGTAATGCTCTCGAGATCCGAGGCACCGTGCAGCTCCTCCACCGTGGCGGAGAGCACAGGCTCGATATTGGGCGTTTCCAGGACGCGCTTCTGATAGATTTCGGCACCCCGGAACTGATCGCGCCTGTGGATGAGATAGAGGTGGGAGACAATCTTGGAGAGATAGAGCGCCTCTTCCAGGGCAGAGTTGCCGCCGCCGACCACGGCCACGGGACGGCCCCTGAAGAAGTTGCCGTCGCAGATGGCACAGTAGGAGACGCCGCGGCCGCGCAGACGCGCTTCGCCGTCCACGCCCAGGGGCCTGTGTGACGCACCGGAACAGATGACCACACTTCTGGCCTGCACCTCGCCGTCGGATGTCCGCAGGCTGAACGCGCCTGCGCTGCCTTCTATGCCCAGCACGGCGCTGGTCTTGCGCTCCAGACTGAGCCCGTCAAGATGGGCGGCAAAGAGGTCCGCAAGTTCCCAGCCCTTGATGCCCCTGGGCATGCCGGGGTAGTTCTCCAGGGAATCCGTGGTCAGGATCTGGCCGCCCATGGTCAGGGACTCGAACAAAATCACCGAGCACCCGGAGCGAACCAGATACATGGCCGCCGTGATGCCAGCCGGGCCGCCACCTATTACTGCTGCGTCAAACATGGCTCACAACACTCCTGATTACAGAGCGGCGTCAATGATCCTGGCGATGTCGTCCTTGGGCATGGAGCCGGTGTGCTGGGCAACCACCTGGCCATCCTTGAAGAGAATCAGGGTGGGGATGGCGCGGATGCCGTACTTGGCCGGAGTGGCAGGATTCTCGTCCACGTTCATCTTGAACACGCGCAGACGGTCGGCGTATTCCTTGCTGATTTCATCGACAATGGGGCCCACGGCACGGCAGGGACCGCACCAGGGAGCCCAGAAGTCCACAAGGACAGGAAGGTCGGATTTGAGGACAGACTCGTCAAATGCGGAATCGTTGATCTGATCAGCCATGGAGATTCTCCTTTATGGGTAGACTGGTGGTAATAGACCAGTAAGGTGCTGAATTCGAGAATGAGGATAAGGACAACACAAGGGCCGCATGCACGGACCGCAAGTGTCCCCTAAGAGATAGATGCCGTCCCCTGTCTTGTCAAGAAGCAGGAAGACCGGGGCTGGGCATGCAGGCAGCTGCAATCCCTTGTGAAAAATGATTCATTGGCCCGGGGCTGACAAAGGAGCCGGCACGGGATCCGGCACTGACCGGATACCGGCCTGGCACCGGAACCGGCACGGAAACGGGGCTCCTGTTCGGGTCCCAGCCGCTCAGGCTGGGAGCTTCACCCAGTCCTGCGGGATGCTGCGGCCCCTGGGCACGGCTTCCAGGGAGAGGTCGCTGGCATAGCCTTCCTTCAGGGCGCACCAGCCGGCATAGGCTATCATGGCCGCATTGTCCGTGCACAAGGAAGATCGTGGCATGATGGCCCGACCACCCCTTTTTTCCATGAAGGCGGTCATGCGCTCCCTGAGCAGGCTGTTGGCCGCCACACCCCCTGCCAGAAGCAGGGTCTTCACGTATGGATAGCGCGCCAGGGCGCGCTCCACCTTGGCCTGCAATGTGTCCACCACGGCCAGGTTGAAGGAGGCGCAGCAGTCGCAGAGCTCCTGCGGCGCGTCATGGACATCCGTAAGCGGTCTTGGCCAGGACGCCTGGGACAGATGGTGCTCCACATGCAGGGCCACGGCTGTCTTGAGGCCGCTGAAGCTGAAGTCCAGGTTGTCGTTGTCGAGATAGGGCCTGGGGAAGAGGTGGCGGTCCGCCCTGCCCCTGCGGGCCAGGGCATCCAGAAGCTTTCCGCCAGGATAGGCCAGGCCCAGGATCTTGCCGCACTTGTCAAAGGCCTCGCCGGCGGCATCGTCCAGGGTGCGCCCCAGCTGTTCGGCGTCTACCGGACTTCTGAAGACATAGATATTGCTGTGACCGCCGGACACAAGAAGCCCTATGGCCGGAAAGGTCAGCTCGTTTTCAAGGCCGCAGGCCAGCAGATGGGCCATGATGTGGTTGACGCCAAGGAGGCGTGCCTTTGTGCCAAGGCACAGGCCCTTGGCAAAGGCCGTGCCCACCAAAAGGCAGCCCAGCAGGCCGGGCCCCCTGGCCACGGCCACGGCGTCCAGATCCGCAGGCGAAAGATGCTGGCGCTCCATGAGGATGTCAAAGAGCGGTCCCATGAAGCGCAGATGTTCGCGACTGGCCAGTTCCGGCACCACGCCCCCAAACAGGGCATGGATGTCAGCCTGGGAGGCGAGGACGGCATCCTTCAGTCTGCCGTCCTCCACCAGGGCAAGGCCTGTCTCGTCACAGGACGATTCTATGCCGAGAACCAGCATGCTGTCCCCTTGTTACTGAGCGTTGCGGGCGTAGATGGCTTCCACGGCTGCCACGTCCTTCTTCGATCCGATGAAGAGGGGTGTGCGGCAGTGCAGGGCATCGGGCTGTTTTTCCAGAATGCGGCCGTGGCCGTCCGAGGCAGCGCCGCCGGCCTGCTCGGCCAGGAAGGCCAGGGGATTGGCCTCGCACATGAGGCGCAGCTTGCCGTTGGGACGATCCTTGTATTCGGGATAGAGGTAGATGCCGCCGTAGATGAGGGTACGGTGGAAGTCGGCCACCAGGGAGCCCACGTAGCGGGCGGAGTAGCTGCCGCCCTTGGAGGAGGGCGCCTTGTGGAAGTATTCCACGGACTCGAAGGCCGCCTTGCTCCATTTTTCGCGGTAGCCCTCGTTGCAGGAATAGATCCAGCCCTGTTCCGGAATGGTCATGTTGGGATGAGAGAGCAGGAATTCGCCCACGCCGGGGTCAAAGGTAAAGCCGTGCACGCCGGCGCCGGTGGAGAGCACCAGCATGGTGGAGGGGCCGTAGAGGAAGTAGCCGGCAGCCACCTGCTCGGTACCGGGGCGCAGCACTTCGTCCAGGGTCACCTCGCCGGTCTTCCCTTCGGGACGGCGGTAGATGGAGAAGATGGTGCCGATATTGACGTTCACATCCATGTTGGAGGAGCCGTCCAGAGGATCGAAGATCATGATGTAGTCGCCGCGGGGAAATTCGGGTCCGATGCGGATGAGATCGGGGTTTTCCTCGCTCGACATGGCACACATGGCACCGCAGCGTTCCATGCGGTAGATGAGAATGCGATTGGCTATGTCGTCGATTTTCTGCACAGCCTCGCCCTGCACGTTCACAACGCCCGTGCCGCCCAGGATATCGAGCAGGCCGGCCTGGCTGATGCGGCGGGAAATGGATTTGCCGGACAGGATGAGGTCGTAGAGCAGACCCGTGAACTTGCCGGTTGCATGGGGAGAGCGCTTCTGATGCAGAAGGAGGTATTCGGTTACTGTTACGTCAGCCATAAGCATCTTCCTTGACTGGCCCGCCAGCCCCTCTCGGGGACAGGATCGGGTATTCCGCGGATAACGGGGGAAGCCCTTCCTGCCGACAGGGCAGGAAGGGCAGACTTGTGGGTGCAATTACCGGGCAGCCGGTCCGAAGGGCGAGGGCCGTCCACCGGGCAGCGTGGCCGGAGCGGCAGGCTGTTCGGGCTGCGTGCCGGCAGGCGCTGCGGGCTCTGCGGGTGCTGCAGGAGCAGGCTGGGCCTGTTCGGCCGCAGGGCTGGCCGGAGTAGCCGGAGCTGCTGTCTCGGGGGCCGCAGCTGCCTCGGGAGCTGCCGGTGCAGCAGGAGCTTCTTCCCTGGGCCCGAAGGGCGAGGGCCGTCCACCGGGCAGGGTCGGAGCCGGTTCGGGTGCTTCTTCCACCTCTCTGGGGCCGAAGGGACTGGGCCTGCCGCCGGGCAGCATGGCCGGAGCCCTGCGCTCGGTGGCCTCATCAGGAGCCTGTTCCGTGCCCTGGGCGGGCGCTTCGCCGGCCGGAGCCGCCTGTCCGGCCTGTCCGGCCTGTCCGGTGGCGGCGGCAGGCGTTTCGGCCTGGCCTGCATCAGGCTGGGCAGCATCAGGCTGCTCGGGAGCAGGCTGGGCGCCTCTGGGACCGAAGGGACTGGGCATCTTGAATTCCGGTGCCGGTGCCGGCGCCTCTTCCATATCCGGGATGACAATGGGCGGCAGCTTGCGGCGCTGGACCTGACGGCGCGGCCTGGGCTGCGGCTGGGGCTCGTAGGTGGCGTTCTCGCCGGCAAGGTCGCGTTCCCGCACCCTGCCCTGACCGGCTGCTGCGCCGCCGCCAAGGAGCATGCTCTCGCTGCTGCCTGGGGCTATGTCATGGGCGCCGCTGGCGCCCTGACGGCCGGCTGCGGCTTCCTGACCAGGCTCGGGCGGCAGGAATTCGGACCCTGAGGCCGTGCCCGCAGTCGATCTCGGCTTGACCGGCGGAGGCGCGAGCTTCTCGCGCTTGGGGAAGTACTTTTCGCTGCCCTCAAGAGAGCCTGTTCCCTTGGGGAAGGTGCCGTTTTCCACCACGGCAAAGATGATGGGCAGATTGCCCAGCCAGCGCACCTGATAGGCAAAGGCGCCGGTGGCATTGCTCACCGTGCCGGCACTGGCCTTTGTTACGGACTCGCTCCAGTCTATGCCGGCCATGGGCGTGGCGCCGTACTCGTAGGGCGACCACAGAAGGCCGTAGGGCGTGAAAATGACGACCTCGTCAGGGGTCTTTGCGCGGTCCACGATGGTGGACATCCTGAAGTAGGTGGCAACAACACCCAGGAAGTCCACGCCGTCATAGAGCGGGGCTGCCAGCACGACCATGGGGCCTGCGGAGGTCTGCTGCATGTCGCCGCGCAGGGCACGGGTGCCCTGCTTGGGCGGCTCGTAGAGAAGAGGTATGAAATCCAGGGTGACCTGGGACCTGCCGGGCGCCACTTCCTGGCCCAGCAGGGTTCCGTCCGCCTTCACACCGGCAAAGCCTTCCACCCAGGGCACTTCGCTGAAGAACTGGGACAGCCAGCCACGCGTGGGCGGCCGGTCGGCATTGCTCATGAGGCGTTCGAGCCGGTTGAGCTCCACGTCTATGCCCATCATGCCATTGACAAGGGCCTGTGCTCTCGGCGAGAGCGAGCCCTTGTCACTGTAGTCAATGTGGGCAGGCGGGCTGACGTATTCGTACCACAGCGCCTTGGTACCTTTCCAGACATTCTTGGTGGGCTGATAGCTCGAGCATGCTGCTCCAGATGTCAGCAGTGCAGCAAGGATGGACAGAACAAGACACCGTTTCACCGAGGAATGCACATTGCTCTCCTTGAGGGTCTGACCACGTGCCCTTTATGTCCTGTCAGGCCTTGGCCGGAGGCAGGAAGGAACGACACGGGAAATCTTGGTATGGGGAATATGGTGGCATCTGCAGAGGATGCAGATGGTGAGGCTGAAGTGAGGCAGGCTGCCCCTAGCGGATGCGGGCTTCCACCCGGTCGGCCAGGGTTTCCAGCATGCTGATGAGTTCCCTGCCGGGCAGGGGACTGGCCTCAGCCTTGCGTGCAGCAGAGGACGCTGCGCTGTCTGCCTGCGTGGCAGCCTCTGCAGACAGGGAAGCGGGCGCGTCGCCAGCTTCTGCTTCGTCTGCTTCGTCCGCATCGTCGGCTGCCTGGGCCTCTGCTGTGCTGCGGCCCTTTGCCAGAGCCTCGAGCTCGCGCCTGCGGCTCTCCAGCTCCTGGCGCTGCTTCATGCTGCGGCAGCGGGCCAGAAGCTCGTCATAGATGTCCATGGCTTCGGCATACTCGCCCTGCTCGGCCAGCACTTCGGCCATGGAGCGGGTACGCGGAGGCCAGGTGCCGGATTCGGCGGCAAGCAAGGCCTCTGCGGGCTCGTCGTCCACGCGGTCCTGCAGGAGAATGGCTCCGGCATCGGACGCAGCGTCGGAAGGATCACCGCCCAAAGAGACTTCGGACGCCGCACTGGCAGCCGGACGGGACGAAGCAGCCGGCACGGCAGCGACTGACGCCGCAGGAGCGGCCAGAGTGGCTGCCGCCGCCTGAATGGAGGCCAGGGGATTGGGCATGGCGGGCTCAGGGGCTGCAGAAACGGCGCCGGCTTTTGCCGTGCCCAGGGCCTGGGCCACGGGATGCACGGCCGACGGTGCAGCCGGCCCTTCGACAGGCTTTTCGACAGACCGGGCGGGAGCGGTCCTGAGTGTGCCGGCCTTGAGCTCAGCCTCCAGGCTGTCCAGGCCGCGGCGCAGCAGATCGCTCAAGTCGACCTGCACGCCCTGCACAAAGAGGCCCATGAGACGCAGGGCCAGGGCGGAATCAAGGGCGCCGCCTGTGGCAGCCGTGGCCGCCCAGGCCTGCCAGAAGCCTGAATGCCTGGCAAAGACCGGCGCCAGCAGTTCCAGCTCCCGGGAGCTCTCCTCTGTCCTGTGCAGCTCGCGCAGAAGCTCCACATAATAGAGGCGTGCCTCCAGGTAGCCCGGGTGGCGCTCAAGGCCCCGGGCCAGAACGGCGCAGGCTTCGTCCAGCTCGCCTTCCTCGGCCAGCAGTCGTGCCAGGGGATAGAAGAGCCTGGAGTCCGGCTCCAGTTCCAGAACTTCCCTGTACCAGCTAATTTTTACGTTCATGCGTCTCCCTTAAGTCCGACTGCTCATCGTTGAAGAGGTAGAGAATTTCGTTGCTGCGCAGATAGTGCAGGCGCTCGCGTATCATTTTTTCCATGTAGGCATCACTGGTCTGCAAAAGGCGTATTTCCCGGCTCAAGGCCATGTTGGCCAGGTCCAGGTTGCGGCATTCCGCTTCTGCTGCCTCCTGCTGCTGCTTGAGCTCCCTGTGGTCGAGCAGACCGTTGGTTCCCCACACGGCCTTGTACAACAGAAGGCTGTTCAGAACAAGAAAGGCGCACAGTATGAGGAGTCGTACACCCATGGCCTAGTCTCCCCTGACAGTGTACGGGCAGCATCTGCACGCGTGGGTGCAGCCGGCAGCGGCGGACACAGGGCTCAGGAACAGGGCAAACCGCACGGCGCCAGCCCTAGCTGCCTGCCTGGGCAGTGCCATGCAGTTCCAGGAACTTGCGCCGGAACTGACGGAAGTAGTTGATACAGGAGAAGATGGCCATGAACATGGAGAGGTAGAGAATGATGGTGCCCCAGAAGTGCATGTCCAGGCCCAGGAAACGGTAGTGGATGATCAGGGGGATGATGGCGGCTATCTGCAGGACCGTCTTGAGCTTGCCGTAGCGATCGGCAGCCATGACGATGCCCTCGTCAATGGCTATGGTGCGCAGGCCCGTTATCACGAGCTCCCTGCTGACAATGATGATGACCACCCAGGCCGGCGCCCAGCCCAGTTCGACCAGCATGATGAGCACGCCACAGATGAGCAGCTTGTCTGCCAGCGGGTCCAGAAACTTGCCCATGTTGGTGACCATGCCGTGATGCCTGGCCACGTACCCGTCCATCCAGTCCGTGATGCCGGCCACGCCGAAGGCAATGGCTGCCAGGATGCAGTTGGTGGGGTTCTCGAAGTAGAGCAGGAGGAGGACCAGGGGGATCAGAACGATGCGCAGAAGGGTGATTTTGGTGGCGAGTGTGAGCATGTGGGTGCAATCCTTGCTGAGTACACTGAGTACATGGCGTTTGTTACCACAAAAGCCCGATGGAGAAAAGAACCGGGACCTGAACTGCATTGGATCAGTATACGGCAACATGAGACCCGGGAACCCCGCCATGCATTGGCAGAGTACAGTACGAAAGCGGTTCGTGTACGGACAGACAAGACAGGGTGTCATGCAGTTCTACTGTATCGGAGCAGAAGTTTTGCCTTTTTTCTGTCCGTTTGACAAGCAGGAGCAGAACACGAACAAGGCGGGCAAAGTGGCTTTCATTCCGGCCACTTGAGTCTCTTTCTCCGGGACATTTCCCTGCTTTTCCCTCAATCTTGCCTGAGAGAGAAAAAAAGCACTTGCGGCGCAGGAAAGATTGGAGACTGCGGACTGGAACAGGGGGGGGGGACAGGCCTCCCGGGATTCAGGGAGACAGGCAGCCCCAAATGGCAGCCGCCGGCGTAATGGACGGATGAATGAACTGAACTGATGGATGAACTGATGAATGAACTGATGAATGGCGGCAAACGAAAAAAGCGGGATGAAGGCAAGGAGGGATAAGGGATGAGGACTGAGGACTGAAAACAGGGGCTCCTGGCCTGTGCACAGAAACAAAAAAACTCCGCCCTGCTCCATCCCGGAACAGACAGGCGTACCTGGTTGTCCGGGGGCGACACGGCGGAGTTTTTTCATGCCCCTTGCGGGGGCGCTTGCGTTCCTTGCTACTTGGCCTTGTCGAGTTCGGCCACCATGTTTTTGGTGATCTCGATGAAGGCGTCCTTGGCAGGGCTTTCTTCCTCAATGGTCACGATGGGCACGCCGTTGTCGGCGCTGACCACGGCCTGCACATCCAGGGGAATGGCGCCCAGGAAGGGAATCTTGTCCTGCTCGGCCAGCTTCTTGCCGCCGCCCTGCTTGAAGGGATTGAAGGTCTTGTGGCAGTGCGGGCAGACCACGCCGCTCATGTTCTCCACCAGGCCCACCGTCTTGGCGTGGGTAATCTGGATGAAGTTGATGGCCTTGCGCACGTCGGCCAGGGAAATTTCCTGAGGCGTGGTGACAATGAGGCAGGTGGCGTCCGGAATGGCCTGCAGAATGGTCATGTGCTCGTCGCCTGTTCCTGGAGGGGAGTCGATGACCAGGAAGTCCAGATTGCCCCAGGCCACGTCGCTGATGAACTGGCGGATGGCGCCGGTCTTCTTGGGGCCGCGCCAGATGATGGCCTGATCCCTGTCCTCGCCCAGCAGGGTGTCCATGGAAATGACTTCCATCTTGTCCTGCCACATGGCGGGAATGATGAGGCCCTGCTCGTTGACCATGAGGTTGGTGCTCTTCATGCCCAGGAGATTGGGCACGCTGGGTCCGTGTATGTCCACGTCAAGCAGGCCGACCTTGTAGCCCAGCTTGACCAGGGCACAGGCCACATTGACGGCAACGGAGCTCTTGCCCACGCCGCCCTTGCCGCTCATGACGAAAATCTTGTGTTTGATATGGGAAAGCCGATCCTCAATCTGCTTGTCCTGCTGGGCAATCATCTGGCTCGGGCAGGGGCCGTTGGTTCCAGCAGAGGAACAGGAAGAGGCCGAGCCGCAATGGGAACACTCTGCCATGAAAACTTCCTTGGGGTACTCTGAAAACGAGTGGAAAAAGGGTTAGTAGTGCGAAGGGGTCAGTAGTGCGGAGTCTGGCAGGACGCCGCCTGCCAGCCGTGATCGCCGACAAGGTCCACAAAGGCGGCAGGCCCGCAGTCCTGTTCGTACAGGCGGCCTGCCTTCTTGAAGACCCTTTTCAGCCGCTGGCTGCCGGACTCCCCTACAGGAATAACCATGATTCCGCCTTCGTCAAGCTGCTCGATAAGCGGACCGGGAATGGCCGGACCACTGGCAGTGACGATGATGCGGGCAAAGGGCGCCATCTTCGGACAGCCCAGGGTGCCGTCGCCCAGCATGGGAACAATGTCCGTGTAGCCCAGGCGCCTGAGCAGGTCCCGTGTGCGCTCGTAGAGCTCGGGCAGGCGCTCGGCCGTGTAGACACGGCAGCCCATGGTGGCCAGCACGGCGGCCTGATAGCCGGAGCCCGTGCCTATCTCGAGCACGGTCATGCCGGGGGAGAGCTGCAGAAGCGTGGTCATCCTGGCTACCGTACAGGGATTGGACATGGTCTGGCCCTTGCCAATGGGGAGCGTGGCCAGATCATAGGCCCTGGCCGTCAGGGCCTCGTCGGCAAAGAGGTGCCTGGGCACTTCGGCCATGGCTGCAAGAACGGCTGCATCCCCCAGGCCCTGGCGGGTCAGCGCCTCTGTCATGCGCTGCCGCAGCCTGCGGGGATCCAGACGCTGGGCGGAACCATCCGTACAGGGCGGCTGGTCTCCTGCAGTCATTGCATGTACCTCGGCATTCAAGCATGCACCTCAACAAAAACAAAGATGTACCGGACATCGCAGGTATTCTTCCTGGGCAAGCCCGTCCGCAATCCCGTTTCGGACCTGCGGGACAGAGCACAGCAAAAAAAGACTGCACAGGGCCGCTCCCCCATGCAGAATAGCCATGAACACGTGCGAGGCCGTGGCAGAGTATGCTCTTTTGGGGCTCATGTCCATGCCGCTGCCCGGACAATCGCGGAACATCTGCGGCCTGACTGGCCAGATATCGGGCCAGATATCTGGCCGGCTGCCGGGTCTGGCAGGGCCTGACACCGGGCCCAATGCCTGGTCGCATGGAGGTCGCATGACGTGCCCGAATGTCTGCCCACATGTCCGGCCATATGTGTGACCTGCTGACTGTCCTGGCAGGTTCTGACCGGGCCTTGAGGCCTGCCAGGCGAGCAGACGAGCAGACGGACAGGGGGCAGACGGGCAGGCTGGCGGATTCCGCAGACTGCCCGGATTACCCGAATCCGCCGCTTTCCGCCGGGGTGCCCTGGAGCGGGATGCGGAGGCAAAGAGCGTCATGGAGCGTCATGGAGCATCATGGATCGCCAGGGAGACAGGGGACAGCAGTCCGGCTCTCAGGCGCCCTGCTCTATTCGGGCCGTGACAAGACTGTTGCCGTGTTCTTCCAGAAGCGCCCACAGTTCGGCCGGTGCCAGAAAGAGGGTGGCCGTATTGGTATTGGGATGCACGCCCAGGCGATCCTGCTCGAGCACATCCTTGTCAAAGACGACCTGCACCACCCGATCCGTGTCGTTGAGAATGCCCATGGGTGTGACCTCGCCCTTGTGCAGGCCAAGCAAGCGCTCGAGATCGGCCTCGGAGGCAAAGCTCAGGGGACGGGTGCCGAGCTCCCTGCGCAGGGCCTTGAGATTGACGGTCTTGTCCTGGCGCACGACCACAAGGTAGTAGTTTTTCTTCTTGTCGTCGCGCAAAAAGAGGTTCTTCACAATGCCTTCGCTGCCATCCAGGTGAAACTTCTGCATGTCCCCAATGGTCAGGGCAGCAGGATGTTCTGCCACATGGTAGTCCACCTGCCGCCTGTCCAAAAGTGCCTCAATCTGTGCGCGATCCATCATCATGCTTCTCCCTGACGCTGCTCCCTGGCGTCTTTGGGAAAGGGACGCTCTTCGCCCTCTCCCCTGCCTCACATCCGCAGGCCAAAGCCTGTGCCGCTCTGTACTACGCCACAAGACGGATCCCGGGCAAGGCCGTCCCCAGGATTGCTCCCGGTGCCTGCCAGCGTCTGCTGGCAACTCTTCTCTCACTGGGGATGCGCAAGCCACAGGTCACAGACCACGGGCCACTGCCTGTTCAGACAGTGATTCTCTTTCAGGCGCGAAGCTGTTGCAGGCCTGCTCCAAGCATGATATGCAGTGCCTTGAGAATACGAATTTTGTTTTCCCCCTTGCCTGATGCCTCCCGAGGAGTTTCTGCCCATGGCTTCACGTCGTTTCCTGCCCAATCTTCTGCTCGTTCTGGTCATTGCGGTCATAGCTGCCGTGGCCTTCACCTTTCTCAAGGACATGGATGGCCCCACCATCACCCTGACCCCCAACACGGGCCGTGTTTCTCCTCAGACTGTCCTTGAAGTCGCCGTGGAAGATCCTTCGGGCATACGTGAACTCAATGTAGGCACCCGCAAGAACAACAACTTTGTCTCCTTTTTCCGGAAGCACTATGACGGGAAAGCCGTCCGTCAGGTCGAACAGATCCCCGTCAGAAGCGCCAATCTCGCCCAGGGCTCCTTCGAGCTCGAAATACGCGTGACCGATGCCTCGCTGGCCGGCTTCGGGCAGGGAAATACCCGAACCGAGATCCTGCCCATGCGCTACGATGCCAGGGCTCCGCGCATTTCCGTGAAGACCATGCCTGCCAATGTCTGGCGGGGCGGTGCCTCGGCCATCCGCTATACGGTGGACGAGGAAGTGGTCAACACCGGCGTGCTTATTGGCGGCTACTTTGTGCCGGCCTCTCCCCAGGCGGACGGCTCCTATGTTTGCATCTACCCCTTCCCCTTCACCATGTCCGCGCCGGACTTCAAGCGCAGCGTGGCCCTCACGGCCACGGACCTTGCCGGCAATGTGACCAGGACCCGCTTCACGGTCATGGCCTACGAGCGCAACTTCCGTCACGACAAACTGACCCTGACGGACGACTTCCTCAGCAATGCCATGCAGAAGCTCCACCATCTGGCCCCGGAGACGACCAATCCCCTGCAGTGCTACCTGACCGTGAACACCAGGGTGCGTGCCAGCAACATGGAAACCCTGCGCGAGCTCAACAGCATCTCTGCCAAGGGCAAGCTCTGGGACGGCAACTTCATGGCTCTGCCCAGATCCGCAGCCAGGGCCAACTTTGCTGACCACAGATCCCTCATCTACAACGGCCAGCAGGTCTCCGAAGCCTACCATCTGGGCCTGGACCTTGCCTCTGTCCGCAATGCCGACATTCCGGCTGCCAACAACGGAACAGTGGTCTATGCTGCAGAGCTTGGCATCTACGGCAACGTGGTGGTCATTGACCATGGACTGGGGGTCATGACCTTGTACTCGCACATGAGCGAGATTGTCGTGCAGAAGGGACAGGCTGTCACCAAGGGTACCATCCTTGGCAAGACAGGGACCACTGGTCTGGCCTTTGGCGACCACCTGCACTTTGGTGTTGTGGTCGGCGGTCTGGAAGTGAATCCGGTAGAATGGATCGACGCCAAGTGGCTGGCCAACCTGACCAGGCGCCTGAGCGATCAGAATTAGGCATCCTCAAGGCCGGGGGGAAATGGAGACACTCCCCTGCACCGGGCCAAAATTGCAAAAGGACAGCAGGCTGGCTGACAGCCTGTTGTCCTTTTGCATTGAGGGAAGATGGCCCTTGTCTTCATTGGCAAGGCATGGCTTGTCGTGTGTCGTGTCTCATGGAAACGCATCGTCCGACTCTGCCGTCGCGCATGGCCTTTTCTCTGCCGTGCTCAGGATACTGAGCGTTAAACGGCCATAAGGCGCAATATCCTGCGCATGGGCTCTCTGGCTCCGGGCTTCGCTGTCCTCTTGGCCTTCCGAGGCAACGGAGAGACTGCAGGTCTCGACTCTGCTGTCGAGCATGGCCTTGTTCTCGTCGTGCCCAGGATACTGAGCGTTAAACGGCCATAAGGCGCAACATCCTGCGCATGGGCTCTCTGACTCCGGGCTTCGCTGTCCTCTTGGCCTTCCGAGGCAACGGAGAGACTGCCTGGTCTGGAGTCTGCCGCCGCGCACGACTTTTCCCCTGCGCATGGACTCTCTGGATGATTTGGAGGTTTTCGATGTAGTTTCTTATTTTCAGGACTTTTTGAAAATATTCTTCTTTCTTCAGAAGAGTCCCTAGCATTTCTTCTCAAATATTGCAAATCACTGCCTGCAGATCCTGTTCTCTTGAAGATGTTCAATATATTGCGCTGTATTCATGGATAATGCTCAACATGCTGAGCATCTTCTTTTCAAAAGCAACACAGAGATATTGAAAAATTTTTTGAGAAAAAATTCTGGCAGGAGTCGCCTGCTCCAGTGCCGGGGAGCCTGAACACGGGAGGCAGCAGAGCCTGGGCATGCTCAAGTCTGCCCTTCCGCATGGCCTTTTTCCTGGCCTGCTCAGGATACTGAGCCGTATTCGGGTATAATGCTCAACATCCTGCGCATATTCTTTCTATGAAATTCTGAAAAATTCAATTCAATTTCAGAATCACAGGAATTTTTGAGATTTTTCCTTATTCTTCAGGAGAGCCTTTATCCTTTTTCCTGAAAGAAGGCAAGTCCCAGATTGTACAGGCTGTTTTCCCAGAAAATGTCGATCTTGCGAACACTCTTTCTAAAGAATGTTCAACATGGAAGACCTCTTGCCTTCAAAACAGCTTCAGGTACAGTGAAAAATTTTTTGGAAAAATTTTTCCGTCAGAAGCCGCGTGCCCGCCTGACGGGGATTCCCAGGCCCTGCTGGCAGTCCTGAACAGGCTTCTGTGCTCCTCTTTCTCCACAGAAGTCGCTGAAACGGCCAGGGCCCTGCACAGATGATTTGTGCAGGGCCCTGGCAATCACCGGCTCTTCCTTGCAAAGAGAGCCGGCATTTTTCGCAGTCTTCTTGAGACTGCTCCTTGACTACTGATCCTTCTTCTCGTCTGCAGCAGGCTTGGCGCCGGCATCCTCGGGCAGGACGCGGCTGCCGTCGCTCAGGCTCTTCAGGAACTTTTCCCTGCAGTCGTAGCTGCAGAAGTGGTAGAGACGCTCGCCGTCGCGCACGGTGATGGAGTCGTCCACGGACACATAGGCGCCACAGACAGGATCCTTGACCATTTCACCTGCTGCTATCTTGCGCTCCATCTCCTTCTTGTCGATCTTTTCATCTTTCTTGCGCTTCTTGAGAATGTCATTGGCGAAAAGCCTGTACAGGACATAGGCTGCCAGAGCAATAATAATCCACTTAATCATATCTCTCCCTCCAGAAAACAGGGCAGCACCATGACAGCCCCTGTCTGTTCGTTATTGGAAAATCTTGTTGCCTTCTGCATGCCAGGCAAGCCTGGACAGATGGACATCAACAGGCTCGCCGTCAATGAGAAGGGACGGCGACAGATCGCGCAGCGGCACAAGCCAGAACGCCCGCCGCACCAGGCGCGGATGGGGCACGATGCAGACCGGATCCGCAGACACGAGATCGCCAAAGAGCAGGATGTCCACGTCTATGCAGCGCGGACCAAAGCGCAGGGCCGGATCTGTGCTGCGCACCCGGCCAAGCCTTGTTTCCGTCTCCAGAAAGGCACGCATGAGCGAGCTGGCTGTCCAGCACTTCTGTACCTGCAGCCTGAGGACCTGATTCCAGAACCAGGGCTGATCGCTGTACTCCTGGGGCTCCGTTGTGTAGAGCGGCGAGCACTGCGCAAGCTCGATACCCCCGAGACCGGCCAGAGCCTCCCGGGCCCGGGCCAGATAGTCCAGGGCCTGAGGATCGTTGGAGCCCAGGCCCACATAGACGGGGACAGTTGTCATCATCAATACAGACTGGCACTCGGGCTCCCTGACAGAAGCAGGAAGAAAGCGCCGCCTCCCTGAAATGCTTGATGTGAAGCCGGACAGACCTTTTGGAAAACGCACTGCAGGCTACGGCCTGCAAAAGACCGCATGCCTGCAGCAGGCAGGTCTGACCAGACGTCCTGCCGGGGTTCGGAGCAGGAACCAGGAGATGGTTTGCCCGGGTCTTGTACTGGCGGCACAAGGTGTTCCTTGTGTTCCCTGGGCAGGACAAGGGCGTATTCGCCCCTTGAAAAAGAGGTCATGGACATAATGTCACAGGACTCACACTTCCTCTTATACTTTTGCATGGCTCTCTTCAAGATCAATGTCTCTGACAGACATGAGCTTGTCTGGACAACTGCCTGTGCTCTGCCAGAGGAGGAAGCATCGAACCATCTCCCCTCTCTGGTCCTCTTCTCCCCTTGTCCCGGGGGCTCTCTGCTCCCGCACAGCCTGTGCCTGACTGCCGCCTGCAGGCACTTTCGCCTTGAATTTTCGCCGTGAATGACGCTTTCTTGGCAAGCCTGCACAGACAGGGTACACTGGCTGCAGTTGCCCCTGCCCATCTCGCGGGCAGGGGCCTGCCCCAAATGCCCAGCCTGCCAGCCAGTCGGCAGCCTGTCTGCTGGCAAGACAGATCCGTTGCCCGGGGCCTGCGCACACAGGCCTGCCCTTTCCGCACTGCCGATCCCTGTACCAAAAGCTCCTCATGACCGCACAGCCCCTCACCTTTGCCCTTCTGGCCAGTCAGGTCAGGGAGTGGCTTGATGCCCTCCTGGCCCTGCGGGGGCTCTCTCTGGCCACCATCTCTTCCTACGAACAGGATCTGCACGATTTTTTCTGCTTTGGCCAGGAACTGGCCGGATCCGACGGTGCTGCCGGAGCGGCGGTCTCTGGAAAAGCTGACGGGTCTGGCCGATCGGCCGGGTCAGCTGGTCCTGCGGGACCCGACAAGCCTGACGGATTGGCCGGCACAGCCGGCAGGGACAGCAAACCTGCCGCTTCTGCCCAATCTGCCGATTCTGGCAGATCGGACGGGGCCAGACAGATTGGGGCGGCCTGGTCTGCCGGTGCAGCCGGTCCGCTGCCTGTCAGCGAAGAGACCATTGTGCTCTACCTTGCCTGGGGCTACAGCCGCAGGCTCTCTGCCAGGACCCTTGCCAGGCGTCTGGCAGCCTTGCGCTCCCTCTTTGCCTTTCTGCGGGAGCGCGGCCTGCTTGCCCGCAATCCCGTGGACAGCAGCACCAATCCCAGGCTGCCTAGGCATCTGCCCACCTTTCTCTCCCTCAGGGAAGTGCAAAAGATGCTGGCCGTTCCCGACACCTCCACCCTGCGGGGCCAGCGCGACAGCTGCATGCTGGAGCTGCTCTATGCCGCAGGCCTGCGTGTCTCCGAGCTCTGCGACCTGCAGCTCCAGGCCCTGGACCTGCAGACAGGTCTTGTGCGCGTCTTCGGCAAGGGCAACAAGGAGCGCCTGGTGCCCATTCATGGGCAGGCCCAGGCCCGTCTGCTGAGCTATCTCGAGAACACGAGGCCGGCCTTCCAGCCCCGGGCAGCCCACGTCTTTGTGAACCGCAGGGGCCAGCGCCTCACCCGGCAGTATGTCTTCACCCTGGTGCGCGATGCCGCCCTGGCCTGCGGCATCACGCGGCCCGTCAGTCCCCACACCCTGCGCCACAGCTTTGCCACCCATCTTCTGGAAGGCGGCGCGGACCTGCGCAGCGTGCAGACCCTCCTGGGGCATGCCGACATTGCCGCAACCGAGATCTACACCCATGTGCAGACGGCCCGTCTCATGCGCCTGCACCATCAATTCCACCCAAGGAGCCGGTCGTGACCCCGTCCGATGCACACAGGACAGGCACGCTTGTGACCTGTCACTCCAATGCCGACTTTGATGCCTTTGCGGCCATGCTGGCCGCAGGCAGACTGTACGCACCCTGCGATCTGCTCTATCCGGGCAGCCAGGAAAAGAATCTCAACAAGCTCTACGAGACTGTGCGCGGCCAGGACGATCTCCTTGAAGGCTGCTCCTTTGTGGATTCCTCCAGTTGCACCTTCAGCCAGTACGACTTTCTCATCGTGGTGGACACCCGCCAGCGCTCGCGGCTGCACCATGTCTGGCCCCTGCTCGACAATCCCGGCATCCGGGTGGAGGCCTGGGACCACCATCCCGACACGAGCGACGACATCCATCCCCACATGACCCACTATGCGGCCACGGGGTCCGTCACAAGCCTCCTTGTCTCCCGCCTCAAGGAAAAGGGCCTGCAGATCACGCCCTGGACAGCCACCATCCTCGGCATGGGCCTCTACTCGGACACGGGATCCTTTTCCTATTCCTCCACCAAGAGCGAGGACTTCGAGGCTGCGGCCTGGCTGCTCAGGCAGGGCATGGATGTCAACAGCATCAGCGACACCCTGGCCTTTGAAATGACCCGCACCCATGTGCAGGCCCTGAACAGCCTGCTGGAGTCGGCCGAGATCTTCAATTTCAATGGCGAGCAGGTCGTGCTGGCCGAAACGACCCTGGAGCACTATCTGGGCGACTTTGCCTACCTGGCCCACAGGCTCATGGAAATGGAGAAGTTTGCCGTGCTCTTTGCCATTGGCCGCATGGACGACCGCATACAGGTGGTGGCCCGCTCGCGCTCGGCCGCCATCAATGTCGGTGCCGTGTGCTCGGCCCTGGGCGGTGGCGGCCACATCTATGCCGCCTCGGCAAGCATACGCGACAAGTCCCTGAGCCAGGTCCACGATGCCATCCTCAATGCCCTCTACATGCAGCAGTGCGGGGACAGCAAGGCCGCAGACTACATGTCCGCGCCGGCAGTGGGCATGGAAACAGGGCATACCCTGCGCGAGGCCGACGAGCTCATGGTGCACTTCTCCCTGAAGAGCATTCCCATCTTTGCCCAGGGCACACGCCGCTGCATCGGCCTGCTGGACACCACGACCACCCAGCGGGCCATGTCCCACGGACTCGCAGACGAAAAAATCGACGACTACATGATACGGCCCGTGCAGACCCTGCCCCTCACGGCCAGCCTGCGGGACCTGACCACGGTCATCGTGGGGGCAAGGCAGCGTCTGGTGCCCATTGTCCGGGAAGACGACACCGTGGCCGGTGTGGTGACCAGAACGGACCTTATCGGCATCTTTGCCGCAGAACCGGGCCGCATGGACAAGAGCGAGGACGACAGTGACGAGAGCGGCAAGAGCCGCGAGGGCAGAAGCCGCAATGTGGGCAAGGCCCTGCGCGATCAGCTGCCGGCCCCCCTGCTCTCCCTCCTCTCCCTGGCCTCCGAGCTTGGCCGGGAGCGCAAGACGCCCGTCTACGTGGTCGGCGGCTTTGTGCGCGATCTCATGCTCAAGACCCCCAACCAGGACATAGACCTTGTGGTGGAGGGCGACGGCCTGGGCTTTGCGGCTGCCCTTGCCCAGCGCCTGGGCGGCAGGGTGCGCGTGCACAAGAAGTTTCTCACGAGCGTTGTGCTCTATCCCGGCCCCAACGGCAGCGAGGAGCGCGTGGACGTGGCCACGGCCAGGCTCGAGTACTACGAGTCTCCGGCAGCCATGCCCACGGTGGAGCACTCCAGCATCAAGATGGACCTCTACCGCAGGGACTTTACCATCAACGCCCTGGCCATACGCCTGGACACCCAGCCCATGGGCCAGATTGTGGACTTCTTCGGCGGCCAGCGCGACCTCAAGGACAAGATCATCCGCGTGCTGCACACCCTGAGCTTTGTGGAGGATCCCACCAGAATCCTGCGGGCCGTGCGCTTCGAGCAGCGCTACCTCTTCCGTCTTGGCGCAGACACGGAAAAGCTCGTGCGCAATGCCCTGGCCATGCAGCTTCTGGACAAGCTCTCGCCGGCCCGCATCTTCCACGAGTTCGAGCACATCTGCAGCGAGGAGCGGGCGCTGGCAGCCTTCTTCCGACTGCAGGAGCTGGGCATTCTGCAAAAGCTCCACCCCATGCTCATCCTCAATCCCTCAAGGCAGCGCATCCTGCCCAGGATGTCCAAGGTCCTGGCCTGGTTCAAGCTCCTCTTCCTGGACGAGCCGGTGCGGCCCTGGTTTGCCTATTTCCTCGTGCTGACAGGCTCTTTAAGCTACAACGACTCCCTGACCTGCTTCCGGCGCCTGGGTCTTCCCGAATCGCTCAAGCTGACGGTCATGCAGGGCCGCGAGCGCATGCGGGCCATCCGGCCCTCCCTGCGCAAGCTCTTTGTCAAGAGACAGCCCAGGGCCAGCGAGGTCTGCGCGCTGCTCAGGGACCTGCCCCTGGAGTGCGTGCTCTATCTCATGGCCGAGGACAGCAATCCGGAAATCAGGCGATCGCTGTCGCGCTTCATCACCACCTGGAAGAACATGACACCCGATGTGGGCGGCAACGACCTCAAGCGCATGGGCCTTGCGCCAGGACCAGCCTATGCCCGCATCCTGCGCAAGCTGCTCGTGGCCAAGCTCGATCACAAGGCCGACACGCCGCCCAAGCAGTTCCGGCTGGCCCAGGCCCTGGTCAACGAGGAGCTGGCGGCCCGCATGGTGCAGGAACAGGACGAACTGGACGCGGCCGAACAGCAGGCCCGGCAGATGGAAAGCAGGGGACAGGAGTAGGAGCGCAGCACAAGGGCGGGATGGGCTCGCCTGAGCTGCCAGGCGGCCTGGCAGCCAGACTCTCGGGGACTGCCCTGTTTGTCCGGGCACCCGGACCTCTGGCACCCCGGGCTCTCCGGCCTGATGGCCCTGACGCACAAGGCCTGACGCACAAGAGCCCCGAACCCCGAAGTGCTGCTTCGGTGTTCAGGGCTCTTGTACCGCAAAGATGCACTGCCTGTCTGACAGCCTTCCGGCAGTAAGGCCGCCAGGCACTTTTCGATCTACCACTCGTGGAAAATCACGAAGGCCGCGCACACTATCATGGCAAAGCCCAGGATGTAGTTCCACTTGAGCTGCTCGCCCAGGAAGAGGACGGAAAATATCATGAAGACCGTCAGGGAGATGACTTCCTGTATGGTCTTGAGCTCGGCAGCCGTAAAGTAGCCGTAGCCGTACCTGTTGGCAGGCACCTGCAGGCAGTACTCGAAGAAGGCAATGAGCCAGCTGATGACTATCACACGCCACAGGGACATGTGGGGGAATTTCAGGTGACCGTACCAGGCGACGGTCATGAAGAGATTGGAGCAGATCAGAAGTCCTATGGTGATCACAGGAGTGGGGATATGTGACAGCATGGTACGACCCTGTCGTGGTGTGTGAAAGGCATTGGCGCAAGGGGACTGAGGCGAAGAGGATGCCCGGTACCACTACGACCTGGCAGGGGTGGAAGAACGGGATCTTCCTCTCCGTCCAGAGTCTGTGTCCTGCAGCCCAGGGGGCAGCAGGAGCGGGCACTCCGGGACAAAAACATCAAGGCGCTCTCATAGACCTTTGCCCCTGCTTAGGCAAGATCCGGCCCAGGGTCACAAGGAGCCGAAGGAACAGGAAAAACAGGCTGACTCATTCCCCTGGCGTCCTGCCAGGGGCATGGACCCTCTGCCTGCTCCGTCACATCCAAGCTTCTCTCTGGTCGTGCAGGGATTCAGCCCGGGACCGCAAAGCCTTCACAAAAAGTGCCTGCCTGCAAAAACCCGTTCCTCGGAACTTGAACTGGGCGCTGACAAGGGGTGCGCGATCCAAACAGGCCGTGCCTGTCCAGTCAGTCCTCTGACAGGGATGCGTCATGGGACATCAAAGTCCGCCCTGGTGGCAAAATCCACAGTCATGACAACCTGGTTTTCAGGTCCTGCCCATCCTGTGCTCATGCCCGCCTGCAGGTCCACAATGCCCGGAATTCGTTCCTTCATGGCCCGCCTGTCACGGACTTCCTGCTCCCTGCCCCGAAAGAGAACTTCTCCCTGAAGGTGCCATGCCGATGTGCCTTGTCCTTCTTCCTCTTCCTTTGAGAAGGAGCTGCAGACGAACGGCCTGGGTCTGCCCGCAGTTCAGGCTTGAGACTGGGTCTGCACTGTCCCTGCCGGAGACGGCAGCCAGGTCAGGCACACGTTCCGGGTCCCCTCGGGACATAAGGCCGTTGCCCCTACTCTCCTGTCTCCGGGGGCTTCAGTGAACCTCTGTGCCCCTTGCACAAGCAGCGACCGGCAGGCTGTGCCCCTGGCCGTCAGCCTGGGCAAGGGCCCTGTCACAGCCCCTTGCCAAGGGCGTTCCTGCCAGGCCGTGCCGTTGCTACTGCCCTGCGCTCCGCTCCCAGGAGCCAAAAACGTCATAGGTCTGATCTTTCGTGATCCTGTCCAGGGCTTCCAGTTCCCCGGGGGAGAGCTGAATGTCTGCCGCCCGGGCATTTTCCCGGATGCGGGAGAGCTTGCCTGTGCCCGGAATGGGCACAATCCAGGGTTTCCGGGCCAGCACCCAGGCAAGGGCCATCTGGGCAGGGGTGACCTTGCGCTGCGCGGCAAGCTCTTCCAGAAGCTCCGTGAGGGCCCTGTTCCGTTCCCTGCCCTCTTCGGTGTACTGCGGCATCCAGCTGCGAAAATCGAGCGAGCTGTCGTACTGATCGGCGTTGCGGACCTCGGAGGAGAGAATGCCGTTGGCCAGGGGCGAGAAGGCCACAAGGCCAATGTTGCGTTCTTCCAGCAGGGGAAAGAGCGCCTCGTGCCAGCGGGCCATGAGGGAGTAGCGCATCTGCACGGCCGTCACCTTGCACACAGCGTCTGCGCGGCGGATGTAGTCGGCAGAGGCATTGGAAATGCCCCAGTGGCGGATCTTGCCTTCCTGCATGAAGGTCTGCATGCAGGAAGCCACTGCCTCGGGCTCAACCTTGGGGTCCTGCTTGTGCTGATAGTACAGATCGATGCAGTCCACATGCAGGCGCTTCAGGCTGCCTTCCAGGGAAGCACGCAGGGACTGCTCCGTGGCATCGAGGACAACAGTATGCGTGCCGGTCAGTCGTATGCCGCCCTTGGTCGCCAGAACGATCTTGTCCCTGAAGGGCCGCACGGCCCGGCCCACCAGTTCCTCGTTCACGGCAGGAGAGCCGTCGGCATGGCGGCCCGTTTGACATCCTCCCCCCGCTTACGCAGGGGGATTCCCTACTGCGTTGCTGACCTTGCGGTCAGCAACGCTTCGACGGGTTCCTGCTGCTGGACGGCTTGTGCCGACTCACTTGAGCTGAAGCTGTATTCTCC
>DXHV01000077.1 GCA_019113165.1 Candidatus Desulfovibrio intestinipullorum | reverse complement strand
CTCACAAAAATGCTGTTCCAATTCCCATAATCTGGAGGGAGATCTCGCCAAGGCGCCCCCGAGCGCATAACCCATATGACAGCGTTGAAAAAGCGTCTGTTGTCTCCGGCAGGGCGACCACGCTTCCCCGTGCTATTGGAGAAAAACGATGCAATCTTGTCCCAAAGTTCATCAGTGATATCATGTCGGTGGTGAGCTTTGACGGCATCCATGCAGAAGGCTCCTTAGTGGATCTGTATGGATACAATATCAAAATCACACCCTATGGCAAAGTCGAAGTCAGATTGGCTGGCTTTCGATTTTGTCAACACGACCTAGATGGAACGACTTCATCCGCCTCCAGGAGAGCAAAGACCGCGGGCGCCCTCAGTACCGGAGCCAATGAAACGGCCATTTTGGCACAGAGCCTCTGTGCATATGCCACGCAAACAAAAACTCCTGCAGAGAGCCCATCGGGAGCCCTGCAGGAGAAAAAGCTTGTGCGAAACTGCCTTGTGCAGAGGAGCGGAAGATATCCTGAGCCTGCCTCTTGCCAAAGTGCAGCCCGGCTAAAGAGATTAGCTACTTTTGAGGCACAGCGTAGTCATAGCCCTTGGTGTTCTCGTTGCCATCGTTGTTCGTCTTCGGAGACTTGTTCCCGCAGGGAGATGGCTTGAACTGCAAGAGCTTTGTCCAGTCCGGGCAATCGGGAGCGAGCTTGCGGATGGGCTTCAGAACCCGGCCCTTGAGCTCGGGAGCATCAGCCGCGTAGCGGAAGGCGCGATGAATTTCGACAAAGGGGTTCTTGTCCTTTCTCACACAGTATGCTTTGTCGCCGGACATGGGATTGAGGAATTCCCAGACGACTTCGCCCGCAGGTGTCACTTCGAAAACATGGCCGTTTCTGGTGGCTGTAATCTGCCAGTTGCCGTTGGGGAGCTTTTGTGCCGAACTCTGGTAGTCGGAATAGAAGCTGTTCGAATCGTCGGTCTTGAAGGACCAGACGATCTTGCCGCCAGTGAAGGTGCCGTCGCGCTCTATCTCGTAGGCAGCACTGTAGTTGCCGCTGGGGCGCTTGGTTCCATTGTCGAAGATGCTCACATTGCCGTTGGGCAGCCAGTTGCAGTCGTGGGCACCGAAAAGGATCTGATCTCCATCGCGAGCGTAGCCCTGTTCCTTGGTGCCAGCTCCGTAGGCATAGGGGTTGCCCCAGCGCCAGACCATTTTCTTGGTCTTGCGATCGATGATGTACATTTCACCCCAGTCGCGGGAGTTTACAAGGTACTGATCGGTCTTGGGATTGTAGCGTATGGAATTCCAGTGCGTCCAGTCCGGGCCGGCGAAATAGGCCGGCTTGTAGCCAAAGGGCAGATGGTAGTTCGGATCCCACTGATCCCTGGCAGTACCGATATGGTCCTTCACATGAAATTCCCAGACAACCTTGCCCTTGGAATCAATTTCGATAATGGCATCCGGCCACACATCATGCAGCACAGTGCCGTCGGGGTACTTGAAGCCGTCCTTGTAGACGGTGGGATCCTTGGGATCGCGTCCTTTGCTAATCATTTCATCCCAGCTCATCCTTTCCCAGATGAGCAGAGCGGTATTGCCGTTGGGCAGACGATCGTAGCCGTGGTGGGCGACCTTGTTCTTGTCGCGCAGGGTGTATTCCCAGACCACATTGCCGTCCCAGTCGTACTCGCGCAGTGTGCCGTGCCATCCGCCAAAGCTCACTGGGGAACCGGGGCCCTGTTCCGAGCGCAACAAATGTCCGTTGGGCAGGAGCTCGGCCATGAAGCCTATGCGCCCGTGATCCCATTCGTGGACGACATTGCCCTCAAGATCAATGAGGTAGGTCTTTGTGCCACCCGTGTGATTTGTGTAGAGCACGTAGCCACCGTAGGATTTCTCCTTCTGGTAATGAAGGACGCCCAGGGGGCCACAGATGGCCTCGTAGGCCATAGAGGATGTTGGTGCGGCGCAAAGACCTGCAGCAAGGACTGCGCCGGCCAGGAAGACAGTCAGTTTGCGCATGACATTCACCTCCACGTGAAATATCGATAAAATAATCCGTATTTCAGAAAAAACTGTCAAGAAAATTGTGCAATGATTTCTGCTTTTCTGGAGGAGTTGCGAGATTTCTTCCAAAAAATTTCAGAGTTCGGTACTATCTTTTGCATCACATCATTCTGCGTGGGATTTCATTGTATATTGAACATGTATGTTGATTCCGACAATGACAATGAAACGGAGCAGGGGAGATGTCTGTTGTGCCGCCTTTTTCTCCGGCATCAGGAATCCTGAGAAATCAGGAAATTTGCTGCAAGTGCAAAAGACGAATGACGTTTTTTCGGTGAACAGCTGCGCCTTGCCCTTGTATCGCTGCCCTTCTTCTTGCCGTTTTCCATACCCTGTCCAGGTGCTGGCGTCCTGCAAAGGCCCTTCTTCCCCTGCTCTCCCTGATGACGGCCTTGCCGATTCTGTCTGACCGGGCAAGAGCCTCGTCCTTCAGGGAACGTCTGTTTCCCTGTGCGCCTCATGGCAGGTGATGGCGCGATATTCCCAGGAACGCCTTCTGCGCTTTTGATAAGGACGGTACGTGAAGGTCCCTGTCCGTCCCACAGGCCATGCCGATTGTGCCTCCGTTGTTCTGCGCACACAGCATGCACGCCGGCTCCCTGGCATCTTCCCGATGGGCATGTCCTTGCTGGCCTTGCGGGCAAGAGAGCCGAAACGACCTGCTTCCTGGACATCCAGCCCCCTGATGCAGATTCAGGGGCGCAGTGGCTCAAAGCCTGACACAGGAAAGCTCCCGATTCTCGAGTGTGGCTTCCGATTCCCGGTTGCCGATTGCGGACAGTCCCTGTCTCCCTTTCTGACCCTGCCGGCACACCTTGGACCAACACTAAATTAACACTTTTGTTTTTACAGTAAAAACAAATTATTGCTGTACAAGTACCCTCTGTTCGGATACAATTTTTCATCATTCAAGGAGGCCGCATGCGACACTGACACTCCTGTCAGCCTGTCTGCGCGGAAACATTTTTTCGATGAAAGTCCTTATTACTCCCCGTTCCTTTGGCAAGAGCAATCCCCATCTCTTTGCTCAGCTTGAATCCCTGGGATTTGAAATTGTACGCAACGACACAGGCGCCATTCTCTCCGAAGAGGCCATGTGCGAAAAGATTGCAGACTGCGAAGCCCTGATTCTGGGCGTGGATCCCTGCAACAGAAATGTGCTCGACCACGCGCCCCGTCTGAAGGCCATTGCCCGCTACGGTGTCGGTCTGGACAACGTTGACGTGGACGAATGCCAGCGCAGGGGCATACAGTTGACACGCACTGTCGGTGCCAACAGCAATGCCGTGGCCGACTTTGCCTTTGCCCTCATGCTGGCCGTGGCCCGCAAGGTCGTGGTCATCGATGGCCGCTGCCGCAAGCAGGACTGGGGCAAGGAAACAGGCATTGACATCTATGGCAAGACCCTGGGCATCATTGGTCTTGGCGCCGTGGGCAAGTGCGTGGCCAGGCGTGCTGCCGGCTTTGGCATGAAGATTCTGGCCAGTGACCCCTATTTTGACCAGGAATTTGCGGCCCAGTACGGCATCGAATCTGCCTCTGTCGATGACATCTGCAGGCAGGCCGATGTCATTTCCCTGCATTCGCTCCTCAATGACGAGACCAGGAACCTCATCAACAGGGATCGCCTCGCGTCCATGAAGAAGACCTGCATCCTCATCAACACCGCCCGCGGCGAACTCGTTGACGAAGAGGCCCTGCTTGAAGCCCTGGTCAGCAAGACCATCTATGGTGCCGGTCTTGACGTGTTCAGCAAGGAACCCCCAGCCGATCCCAGATGGTACGAGCTGGCCAACGTGGTCATGGGCTCCCATACCTCCTCGTCCACAGTGGGCACGACCAACTGCATGGGCCAGATGTGCGTTGATGCCCTGAAAAAGGCCTTTGCCTAACCCCTTTTTGCATTTGCCTGCACATGCAGTCAGGCGGAAGACAGGGACATGCCCTGCCTTCCGCCTGATTCTTTTTGTCCGCAGCAAACCCGTCTACCTGTCCGGCACCCATCTGGCACTCGTCCAGGCCGCTATTCTGTCCCCGAATTGGGCAGAAGCCTTCGGGCCGGGAGACATCTTCTGGTCGCGCATGCTCATGTCCTGGCGCAACCCGCAAAAAAAGGACAGGAACATCTCTTGCGGCAAGATATTCCTGTCCGGACAGTTTTTCAGGGAAAGGTTCCCGAGATGCCTTGCGGCCTAGGACATGGCATCCAGCTGCTGCTTGGCAGCCAGGGCTTCCTGTTCCAGCTCAGCCTGACGGGCTTCAATGCCCAGTGCCTTGGCCAGGGCGTCCAGGTAGCTGCGTTCCATGAAGTGGTCGATGTCCAGCACAAGGCAGGAGAGACGGTACAGATCCTCTCTCTGTTCCACGGACTGCATCTGCGAAGCCAGCAGCTCCAGGTTGAGGGGCTCATTGACCAGGGTGTTCACGATGGCATTGGTGTCCTGGCCAGGCAGGAACTGCTCGGTCAGCTTGCTGATGCGGGACTGCTCGGCCTCGTCAATATGACCATCGGCACGGGCTGCGTACACCATGGCCCTGAGCATGAGCATGGCGGCAGGATCCTGCGGAGAGGGCAGGGCCTGCTGGGCAGCTCCGGCTTCTGCAGGAGCCTGGCCTGCAGCTGTTTTCTGGGCAGACCATTTCTGATAAAAATTCCAGGCAATGGCGCCGGCACCGACAAGGGCTGCGCCCTTGACAACATCCTTGGGCAGCATGGTACCGAACAGGGCCACCAGGGAGCCAATGCCGAAGGCCGTTGCGGCATTCTTGGGCATGTTCTGGCTTACAGTCTCGGCCACGCCCTTGGCCTTGTCGCCCAGGCCCTGCAGAGAACCGGGGATGTTCTTGCTGACAGAACCGGCCACATCACGAGCCTTGTCGCCAATGCCCTGCACGGAACTGGGCATGTTCTTGCTGACTGTATCGACAACTTCTCTGGCCTTGCCGGAGAATGTTTGCAGTGTTGAAGCAAAGGTATCGGATTTCAGAATACTGAAAATAGACATATGCACCTCTTGCAAGCAGGAGCTTGTGAAAATACGGTGTATACGGAACAGCCGGCAGAGGCTGACCGGGGGACACGGGCGCGCCCGTGCAGACAGCGTTGCCAGCCAGACGTGTTTCCATCACTCTCAAAAATAAGGAATGTTCAAGAATCCGCAACTGTATAAAAAATAAACAATAGTACAATTTTATTACAATAAAGCTAACATTTCGTCAATAAATATCGGAATACTATATTTTTTATATCTATTTTTTTCAATATAATATAAAAAACGCGCCTTGTTTTGATTAAAAAAATTTTTTCTCAAGAAATGCCCTGTATCAAGACACTTTTTTTCATGTCTTTGACAGTCTCTTTCCAATTTTTAGCAACACTTGGTCCTTCTCATGGATTTTACACCCTTTCTTTTCTCCGAATATCCAAACAGCGCACCTGATAAGGCGCGCTTTCACATCATTCCTGTTCCTCTGGAACGGACTGTCTCCTACGGAGCAGGGACCAGACTGGGCCCAGCGGCCATTCTGGAAGCATCCCTGCAGCTTGAAGCCTGGGACGGGAAATCGGCTCCGGGAGAGCTCGGCCTGTTTACCCACGAGCCCATTGACTGCACAGGCCCTCTGTCCGGCGTCTTTGCACGCATAGGCGATGCCGTGCGGATGGCCAGGAAGTGCAAGGCCATTCCCGTCATCCTGGGCGGAGAACATACCGTGAGCTACGCTCCTGTACGGACACTGCACGAGGCCGGCTTGAAATTCGGCATTCTGCACTTCGATGCCCATGCCGATCTGCGCGATATCTATGAGGGCGATGCCTTCTCCCATGCCTGCGTCATGCGGCGCTGCGTGGAATGCGGCGACATTCCCCTCGCGCAGTTTGGAACCAGGGACTACAGCAGGGAGGAAGCCGACTTCCGCAAGAGTGCCCATGTCCTGGCCTATGATGCCGACCTCCTGGCAAGAAAGGGGCTGCCCAAAACGCCCCTGCCGCCGGATTTTCCCAGGCTTGTCTATGTCTCCTTTGACGTGGACGGCTTCGACAGCTCGCTCATGCCCGCCACGGGAACCCCTTCCCCCGGAGGCCTGTTCTGGCACGAGGCGCTGCGGCTCCTTGATGCCTGTCTGAAGGGTAGAAGGATCATCGGTTTCGACGTGGTGGAACTGGCCCCCATCAAGGGCCTGCATCATGCCGATTTTACGGCTGCCAAGCTGGTGCACTCCCTGATGGGCATGGCACAGCGCTACGGCCAGCTGGAACCTTTCTCCTCGGAAGAGTCGGACTGACCAGTCCGGCCGATCCTGACGATCGAGCCCCTCCAGACAATGCCAAGACACGCAAAAATCCACCTGTACCGACAGTCTTCTGCTGTCAGTCAGGTGGATTTTTTCATAAGGGGGGCCTAATCTGCAACTCTGATCAGTGGCCCTGTTCCAGAGGACAGCACATCACTTGCTCACGACCCTGGCAGGCACTCCGCAGGCCACGGCATTGGCGGGTACATCCCTGGTCACCACGCTGCCTGCGCCTATGATGGCCCCCTCGCCAATAGTGACTCCCTTGAGGATAATGCTGCGCATGCCAATCCAGGCACCATCGCCTATGACCACAGGTCTGTCCCGCTCAAGGCCCGGATCCGTCTTGCGCTGCTCTACAGGCCAGGGCGCATGAAAATCCGAATCGACGATAATGACATCCGGTGCAATGAGCACATCCTTCCCCAGGGTTATGGAGGTGGATCGGCAGGTTATGGAGGTCCCCGAAAGTTCGCAGCCACTCCCTATGCTGATGCAGGCTCCCGGTGCAAAGGTCCGCAGGCGCACGGGATGAGAGAGCGCAGAGGCCGTTGCCCTGCGCCAGGAAGAAATCATCTGCACGTTGTCGCCAAGCACGATACGGCTGCCTGGCCAGCGCATGAGCCCCACTGGCCCGTGCGCACGCACGTTGCTGCCGAGCTCCACGCCCAGCAGCCGGGCCTTGAGGGCCAGTCGCAGGCTGCCCAGAGCTGCTCCGAAAAGACGCAAAGTCTGCAGACTGACATAGCTTGCCACGTTGGGCAGGGTCAGGCCCCGTTCCAGGGCCTTTTTCAGGAAGCGGAACATTGTGCCTCCCTGAAAGCTGCCACCTGATGCCTGATGCGGCAGACTCCGCAGATGTCCTCCCCGGAAGTGGGATAGCCGCATTCCGGACAGTCATGCAGGGGATCGCCGCTCTCTTGGGCCAGATGTTCAAAGCCCTTGCGGCCACGATGGATGAACCCCTGATAGAAATCGAGCTTGCGGCCGGGCATGGCATACTCAAGGCGCTGCAGCACGCCTTTGAGCGTCGTGAAGCTGGCCCCCGGGCTGTAGGGACAGGGAGCTATGTGCGGTTCTATTTCAGTCAGAAAAGCATAATTGGCGGTCTCGAATTCCGTGAGGCGCCACAGGGGCTTGATCTTGCGCACAAAGCGGCCGTGGGCAGGCAGCAGGGGGCCATCCGAGGCCAGGTAGGACAGATCCCAGCGCAGGGTGTTGCTGAAGAGGCGGGCCACTTCGTCATCCAGATTGTGGCCGGTGGCAAGGACGGTAAAGCCTTCCTCCATGGCAATCCTGTTGAAGTAGTGCCGCTTGAGCTTGCCGCAGACCGAACAGATCGGACGCCTGATGGCGGCCTTGACAGTAGGGATGTCCAGCCCGTCCTCGGCCAGTTCCTTCACGATAAGGCGCAGGCCATGCTTCGCGCAGAATTCTTCCACGGTCCTGCGGGCTGCCTGGGAGGAAACGGGTATGCCCAGATCGATGAAGAGGCCCGTGGCATCATAGCCCTGATGTATCAGCTCATAGAGCAGGGACAGCGAATCCTTGCCGCCGGAGACGGCAACAAGGATCCTGTCTTCCCTTGTGCACAGATGTTCCTTCTCTATGCCCTTGGCCACCTGTCTGGAAAAGAACTGCAAAAAGCAGTCCCTGCAGAAGGCGGCATTGTGCGCACGAAGTTTGACGAGCGCTTCAGCCTTGCAGATATTGCACTTCATTCGCGTATTGGCGCTTTCCCCGGCCTGTTCGGCAGAGAGAAAGCGCCGTCTCCTTATCCTGAAATTTCTGTCTGGTGGGTGTTTTGCCGTTTGCAGGCTGCAAAACGTCAGGAGGTCCCGGAGAAGACAAAAATATGCCGTTTCCCGAAAGGCAGAGAGAAACGGCATATCAGAAAGTTCTTCGTCCGAAGGCTTGTACCCTACATGAAGGTTGCGCGATCCTTTTCCTCAACGCGGACAAGATCCCTGCGGATGAGCTCCTCGGCAATCTGGACGGCATTGAGGGCAGCCCCCTTGCGGATGTTGTCTGCGCAGACCCACAGGTTGAGGCCGTTTTCCACGGACTCGTCGTCACGGATGCGGCCTACCAGGGTATCGTCCTGACCGGCACACATGATGGGCATGGGGTAGAGCAGCTCATGGGGATTGTCGATGACCCTGACGCCGGGAGCCTGGGAAAGCAGGGCACGGCATTCCCTTGCGGTCAGCTTCTTTTCGGTCTCGATGTTGACGGACTCGGCATGGCCATAGAAGACGGGCACGCGGGCACAGGTGGCCGTGACACGGATGAGCGGGTCATGGAACATCTTGCGCGTTTCATTGACCATCTTCATCTCTTCCTTGGTGTAGTCGTTGTCCAGGAAGATGTCGATGTGGGGCAGGATGTTGAAGGCAATCTGGTAGGGATAGGCCTTGTGCTCAATGTCCCTGCCGTTGAAGAGATCGCGTACCTGCTTTTCCAGTTCGGCAATGCCCTTCTGACCCGTGCCAGAAACGGCCTGGTAGGTAGACACCACAATGCGCCTGATGCCCACGGCGTCATAGATGGGCTTCAGGGCCACGAGCATCTGAATGGTGGAGCAGTTGGGGTTGGCAATGATGCCCTTGTGCCAGGAAAGATCTTCGGGGTTCACTTCGGGAACCACCAGGGGGCAGCGATCGTCCATGCGCCAGGCAGCAGAGTTGTCCACGACAACACAGCCGGCCTTGGCCGCATAGGGAGCAAACTTGGTCGACGTGCTGCCGCCGGCAGAGAAAAGTGCCAGATCAATGCCCTCGAAGCTGTCTTCCTTCAGTTCGCGAACCGTCAGCTCCTTGTCTCCATACGGCACTGTGGTTCCGGCAGAACGGGAAGAGGCGAAGGCCACGACTTCCGTAGCGGGAAACTGACGCTGATGGAGCGTATTCAACATTTCTCTGCCCACTGCACCTGTGGCGCCGCAGACAGCTACTGTCATCTTACCCATTGTAGTGTTCCTCCTTGGACATTCTCTTCAGCCGCATGACGGGCCGGGAGAGGGCTGCCCTGGCTGCAAGGCACAGAGCACGGACACCTTCCCCTGTCAGGAAACGTCCGGAACAGACGCAAGTCAGAGGAATACGTGTGAATCTATACTAATATACGCTCTGACTCTGCAAGTAAAGCGTGCCCTGTCCAAAGCTCCAAGACATTGTCGCGTCAACATACTGAAAATAATTTGTTTCTTGCGAATCCTGCCCAGGGATTTTTTTGTGTTTCCCGTCCCCGGGAACAGGCATGGGGACAGGCAGGTTTTGGGCAGCGCCCGGGACCGGTCGACCTTCGTCCTTCCATCCTCTTGCAGGACCTGTATTTTTCCGGCATCGTGCCACTTTTGCCTTTTCTTGCTGCCTGTGACATAGTGCCCTGAGTCTGGTCACAAAAAATTATTGTTTGCCCCGGCCAGGGGGCAGCCGGCAGCATCCCTGCCTGCCGGCTGCCGGTTCTGCTTTCATGAGGTTGTCTATGGTTCCTACAACTGACTGCTGTGAGCTCACAGTCCTCGATCTTGTTCCCTTCGGTCTTGCCGATCCCGTGCACAGATACTTTGCACTACGTCTTTCGCCTCCAGACTGGAAAGAATGGAAACCGGGGCAATTCCTCATGATCCGTCCCCAATCCTTCGGGCTTGAAATGCCTTGGGGCCGTCCCCTCGGCATCTGTCTCATCCGTCCCCAGCACCTTATCTGCTTCTTCCAGGTTGCAGGCCGGGGAACGGAGCAGATGGCCCGCCTGCGTCCCAGGGACAAGGTCCGCGTGTGGGGCCCGCTTGGCAACGGCTTTGCTGTAGAGCCGGATACACCGACCCTGCTCCTTGCCGGCGGCATGGGCATCGTACCCTTCATCGGCTACGTGGCCGAGCACCCCAAGGCCTGGAACATTTCCATGCTCTTCGGACACAGGGATCCCCTGGAGTGCTACCCCGTGGACAGCATCAACGAGCACATCCCCGTGGACACGCTCCGCGAATCCGTTCCCGGCGATCTGGACAACTTCATCTTCACCCTGCAGGAACGTATCAAGGAATACGCCTCCCAGAAGGGGCTCATCCTGGCCTGCGGTCCGCTGCCCTTCCTCAAGACCGTGCAGGGCTTTGCCAAGGAATATCACGCCAGGCTGCAGCTCTCCCTGGAAAACAAGATGGCCTGCGGCGTTGGTGCCTGCCTCGGCTGCGTTGTGCGCACCACTGACGCCTGGCCGGATGCGGCGCACCGCAACGCGCCTGTGCAGTGCTGCACACAGGGCCCCGTCTTCTGGGCGGACCAGATTGAGCTTGCCTGAGAAACACTGCACCCTCTTGGCTGAACGGCCCGTCTGTCCGCACGCAGCTGGCCCCGACTTTCCATACGTTCTTTTTCTGGAGGCGGTACAGCCCCTGTCGGAACCGTCCTGTACGAACCACTGTCCGGCTGTCCGAAAAGACTGGTGAAACATAACGAACTTGCTGTTACCCTTGCAGGACCCAAGCAGACTCTGACTCTGAAAAACCCCATCATGACCGCTTCGGGGACCTTTGGCTATGGCACCGAATTCGCACGCTTCGGCGATCTGACCTCCCTTGGCGGCATCATCGTCAAGGGCATTTCCCTCAAACCCAGGCACGGCAATCCCTGCCCGCGCATTGCCGAGACCCCCTGCGGCATGCTCAATTCCATCGGTCTGCAGAACGACGGCCTGGAAGTATTCCGCACGCAGAAGCTGCCCAATCTCCCCTGGAAGGAAGTGCCCATCATTGTCAACATGTATGCCACGTCTGCCGAAGAATTCGGCATCCTGGCTGCAGAGCTCAATGCCATGGAAGGCGTGGCGGCCCTGGAAGTGAACATCTCCTGCCCCAACGTCAAGGAAGGCGGATCCATCTTCGGTGCCGATCCAGCCCAGGCCGCCAAGGTCACCAGGGCAGTGCGCAACAACGCCCCCAACAAGCCCGTCATTGTCAAGCTGTCCCCCAATGTCACAAGCATTGCCGACATAGCTCGCAGCGTCGAGGATGCCGGTGCAGACTGCATTTCCTGCATCAATACCCTGCTCGGCATGTCGGTGGATCTGCGCTCCAGACGTCCCCGTCTGGCCAACATTGTCGGCGGCCTGTCCGGCCCCTGCATAAAGCCCGTGGCTCTGTGCTGCGTCTGGCAGGTGGCCAATGCCGTCAATATCCCGGTCATCGGCATCGGCGGCATCAGCACTGCCGAGGATGTGCTGGAATTCCTGCTCGTTGGCGCCAGTGCCGTCGAGATAGGCACGGCCAACTTCATGCGCCCGGATGCGGCCTTCCACATTGTGGAAGAGCTGCCCCGCGCCATGGAAAAATACGGCATCCGCCACCTGGACGACATACGCAGCATGCTTTCACTGGGGTAGGTCAGTCTTGTCCGTACAAATTGTACCGGTCACCACGCCGCAGCTTCTCGAAACCTTTGTGGCCCTGCCCTGGTCCATCTACAGGGAAGAGGATCCATGGGTTCCGGGTCTGAAGAAGGACGACATCAGCCTTCTCACGCCGGGCAGGCATCCCTTCTGGGAAACGGCCCGGCGCGAGCTCTTCCTTGCCTTCCGCGATTCGCGCCCCGTGGGACGCATAGCGGCCATTGTGGACGACAAGGCCAATGCCTATGCCGGAGAGCGCTGCGGTGCCATCGGCTTTTTCGAGTGCCAGCAGGACAAGGAAGCAGCCTTTGCCCTTTTTGCCAGCGCCAGGGACTGGCACAGGGAACAGGGCATGCTCTTTCAGCGCGGTCCCCTGAATCCCTCCACCAACTATACCTGCGGCCTGCTGGTGGACGGCTTCGATGTTCCCCCGGGCCTCATGATGCCCTGGAATCCGCCCTACTATCTGGACCTGTTCAATGCCTGGCACTTCCGCAAGGAACAGGATCTCTTTGCCTACCACATCTACAAGGATACCCTGCACCTGGCCCCCTGGCTTGACCAGGAGCTCAAGAGGCTCAAGGACAAGGGCGACTTCACCTACAGGCAGTCCACAAAGGCGACCCTTGCCGAGGACGTCCGTACCATGCTGGACATCTACAGCGAGTCCTGGGCCAAGAACTTCTGCTTCACCCCGCTTTCGGAGCGGGAATCGCAGGCTCTGGTCAAGGAACTGGTGGCCTACCTGGATTCGCGCTTCTTTGTCCTTTTCTTCCACGAGGGCGAACCTGCCGGCGGCATGGTAGCTCTGCCCAACTTCAATCCTCTGCTCAGGCGCCTCAACGGACGCCTGGGGCTGCTGGCCCCCTGGCACTACTTCAGGACCCGCAGGGAACTGAAGGAAGGCTACCGCATCATGCTCTTCGGCATACGCGAAAAGTTCCGCCTGCTGGGACTCCCCCTCCTGCTCTTCGACTTCATGCTCACCCAGGCCAGGGCCTCTCGAGACTTCAAGTGGGTCGAGGGATCCTGGGTTCTGGAAGACAACGTCGCCGTAGACGATCTGATTGAAGATTTCGGCGGACAGCTCTGCAAACGGTACAGGCTCTTCCGCAAGGACATCGTGTGAACAGCTCAGTGTTACAGAACAAGCGGGTTCTTCTCACCGGCGGAACCGGCTTTGTGGGGAGCAGGGTTGTGCCCATGCTCCTTGACGCCGGTGCCAGAGTCACACTTCTGTGCCGGTCTTCCTCCAGGACCTCGCATCTTCCCGACTCGGTCAGGATTGTGCGCACGGATTTGCGCAACAGCACAGGCTTCCAGGACGAGCTTGCCCAGTGTGACATCTTCATCCATATGGCAGCCCTGCTGTTCGGCCTGGGCTGGCAGGATTATCTTAAGGACAACTGCGGCGTGGCCCAGAACCTGGCAGGCATGCTGCACAATCTCGGAGACAAGGGGCCTGAGCGTGTCGTCCTCGTCTCTTCCCTCGCAGCCGCAGGCCCCTGCGACCGCGATCCGGGCAGGACAGAGGAAGAGCCATGCACCCCAGTGTCTGCCTACGGCTGGTCCAAGTACCTTTCCGAAAACATTTTGCGCGGTGCCGCAGGAGATCGCCTGGTCATCCTCAGGCCCCCCATCATCTACGGGTCGGGCGACCTCGGACTCCTGCCCGTGTTCAAAGGCCTAGCCCGGGGCGTGGGCGTTGTACCGGGACTCGGGCGTTCCTTTCCCGTGTCCGTCATCCATGTAGACGACGTAGCCCGTGCCATCCTGCTGGCCTGTGAACCCAGGGCTCAGGGCATCTACCATCTGAGCGACGGCCACACCGTGACCATGGCCGACTTCTACCGGCAGGCAGCCAGGGCCCTGGGCAGGGAAGCACATCTCATTCCCCTGCCGCTCTGGTTCATGGGGCTGGCAGCCCTGGCCAGCTCGGGTGCGGCCACCCTGATAAGCAGGCTGGTCTCCTCCGGAGGCAGGGCGCCGAACTGGAACCTGGACAAGTTCCGCGAAGCCAGGCAGTGCGGCTGGATTGGCTGCAATTATCGCATTGTCTCCGAGCTCGGCTTTGCTCCGGCCATGGATCTGGCAAGTGGCATGGAGGAAGCCGTGGCCGGGTACAAAAAGAGGCGGCTCCTTTAGCAACCCTTGCCAGCCCGTGCACTTGGCCCAAGGGCCCGTGCCATAAAACAATCCGTGTACAGAACTCAAGACAAGGACAGATGTGCATGCCCCCTGCAGAGATGCAGGGGGCTTTGCGCCAATATTCAGTGATGAAAATAACGCTCCATGAAATCTCCAAGGCCTTTGGCGGCAGGGACATCTTCACCAACTTCTCCCTGGACATAGAATCCGGCATGCATCTGTGTGTCTGCGGCCCCAACGGCATGGGCAAATCAACCCTGCTTCGTCTCATTGCCGGCATCGAAGTGCCGGATTCGGGCCGTGTTCTCATTCCTTCGGGAACGCGCCTGGGCTACGTGGAACAGGAACTGACTCCGGAAGCCCAGCAGACGCCCCTGCTGACCTATGTGCTCGATGTCGTGCACGACTGGAACGAGTTCTGGCTGGAATGGGAACAGGCGACCCGGGACAAGGACGAGGCTCGCATCAAGCAGCTCATGCACAGGCAGAGCGAACTTGAGGCAAGCTTTGGCTACAATCCCGAACAACGGGCCAAGACCGTACTCTCGGGCCTGGGCTTTTCCCAGGAAAAGTGGAACAAGCCCCTGGGCGAACTGTCCGGCGGCTGGCGGGAGCGCGCCAAGCTGGCCCGCATTCTTACGGCCGGAGCCGACATTCTGCTGCTGGACGAACCGACCAACCACTTGGACATTGATGCCGTGGAGTGGCTGGAAGACTTCCTCAAGAACTTCCAGGGCGTGCTCGTCTTTGTGGCCCACGACCGCGTCTTCATGGACCATGTGAGCTCCCACGTCCTCTATCTTGGCGGCAGCAAGCCCCTGTTCCGCAAGGCCACCTATTCGCAGTTCCTGAAGCTGCAGGAAGAATACGAGGTGCAGAGGGATCGGGAACGCAAGGCCCTGCAGGACGACCTGCAAAAGAAGATGGCCTTTGTGGATCGCTTCCGCTACAAGGCCACCAAGGCCCGGCAGGCCGGTTCCCGTCTCAAGCAGGTCAAGAAGCTGGAGAAGGAGCTTGAGGGCTACAGGCCGGAGCCCAAGCGCAAGGAACTCAGGTTCAGCTGGCCGCAGCCGCCCCATGCCGAAAAGCTCATCTTCCATGCCATCGATCTCGAGTTTCACTTCCCGGACGGCAAGCGCATGTGGCCCAGGCTGAACTTCTCGGTGTACAACGGCCAGCGCGTGGCCTTTGTGGGTCACAACGGCTGCGGCAAATCCACTCTGATCAAGCTGCTCGCCGAGCGCCTGGCCCCCACGGGCGGCATCCTGCAGCACAGCACCAGCGCCAGGGTGGGCTACTATGCCCAGCATCAGATGGAGCTGCTCCGTCCCGACATGACGGTTCTTGCCCAGATGCGCAACATGAGCGATCCGCATACCACTGAAGAGGAGCTCATGAGTGTGCTCGGCCTCTTTCTGCTGGGGCAGAACTTCTTTGACCGGCTCATCGGCAACCTGTCCGGCGGAGAAAAATGCCGTCTGGTCCTGGCCTCCCTATTCCTCAAGCGCTGCAACCTGCTGCTTCTCGATGAACCAACCAACCATCTGGATCTCGAAAGCCGCGAGGCTCTGGCCAGCGCCCTGAAGCACTACGAGGGCACCCTGGTCATGGTGGCCCATGACCGCTGGCTGCTGAGCGAGACAGGGTGCGAAATCTGGGCCCTGGACGAAGAAGGCATCCACAACTATGCCTCCTTTGCCGAATACGACGAAATCCACCATGCCCAGCAGGCCGCCCAGGAAACGCCTGCCCAGGCCCAGCCCCAGGCCACTCAGCAGGCCCAGGTCAGGGAGGACAAAAACGCGGCCTCCAGGACGGGTCTGAGCAGGGACGAGGTGAAGCGCCTGCGCCGTGAACAGGCCGAGGCCCGCAATGCCCTGCACAAGAAGCTCAAGCCCCTCAAGGAACAGTACGCACGACTCGAGAAGGAACTCGATGCGGCCATGACCGAGGAGCAGGAGACCGAGCAGAAGCTGGCCGATCCGGACACCTATGCCGACAAGGCCCTCTCCACGAAGCTTCTTGCCAGATACGAGGAACTGAAGGGGGTATGCGAGGATCTGCTGGTCAGGCTGGACAGTCTGGAACAGGAAATTGCCGCAGCGGAAAAGGAGGCGGGCAAGTAGCCACGAGGCACTGTGGTGTTCCGAACAAAAAGCCCGAGCCTCAAGGAGTCGTGTCGTGAAGAACAGTCCCAGCCTGCGCCATGTGGATGTCGCCGCAGGCATCATCTGGCGGGGGACAACCATCCTCTGCTGCCAGAGGCCGGCAGACAGGGTGCAGGCAGGCTTCTGGGAATTTCCCGGAGGCAAGATCCGCCCGGGCGAAGACGCTGCCCATGCCCTGGAGCGCGAACTTGAAGAGGAGCTGGGGATACGGGTGCTGCAGAGTCAGCCCCTGTGCACCTTCACGCACAGCTATCCCGAAGACGGCCTTGAGGTGCACCTGCACTTTTTCCATGTCACTGCCTTTGCCGGCGAACCCAGGCCCCGCGAGGGCCAGACCCTCTGCTGGCAGGCCCATGACAGGGCAGGGGAGCTCGGCTTTCTTGCCGCCAACAGGGACCTTGTACGGACCCTGCGCCCGCCGCAGCCGTCAGAGTCGCTCACAGGCGATACTGTCAGCTGACCGCACCACGCTTCCTCGCATCCACGTCTCATTGTCTTGTTCCGGCCGCATCCGGCCCGTTCTCCAGCCCTGTCCCCTGACCGGACCATGGGGAGCACACATTTTTCTTCTCCGACTCTGAACCTATATATATGAGGGAGTTCACCCATGTCCCATGCCCAGAGACGAGAGCGTCTGCGTGAACTGCTTGCAGAGCGCTCCCTTGATGCCCTTCTGATCAGCAATCCCAGCAACAGATTCTATCTCTCTGGCTTCGAGCTGCATGATGTGCAGTTCAACGAAAGCTCCGGCTTCCTGGTCATTACCCGTTCCGGAAAGGACTATCTCCTCACGGACCCCAGATACCAGGATGCAGCCCGGCAGTTCTGGCCGGAAGAAGGGCTTGTCATCTACCGCAGGAATTTCGTCGAGACACTGAAGCAGATTCTGGCCGACAGCGGTGCACGCATAGGATTTGAGTCCCGCAGCATGACGGCAGAAATGGCCCGTACCCTGACCGCAGACCGGCCCCTTGAGGCCTGCAATGGTCTTGTGGAACAGCTGCGGCTCCACAAGGATGCGGAGGAGCGGGAAGCCCTCAAGAAATCCTTTGCCCTGAACCATGCCATGCTGGAATGGGTGCCCGGCATCCTGAAGGAGGGCATGACCGAGGCCGAGCTGAGCTGGCAGATCGAGCGCTACTTCCGGGAACACGGAGCAAGCGAACTGGCCTTTCCGAGCATCGTGGCCTTTGGCGCCAATGCCGCACTGCCCCATGCCGTGCCCTCCCAGAGGCCCCTTGTGCCCAACACGGGTGTGCTGCTGGATGTGGGCTGCAGGGTGGACAGCTACTGCTCCGACCAGACCCGCTCCTTCTGGTTCGGGGAAAGGGAAAGCGATCTCTTTGCCCGGACCAGGGACCTTGTGGCCGAAGCCCAGAAAGCGGTCCTTGATCGCATGGAACCCAGCCTGCCCCTGGCAGCACTGGCCCACTATGCCCAGGAGGTCTTCCGCAAGGCCGGGGTCGAGGAGCACTTCACCCACGGTCTCGGGCACGGGGTTGGTCTGGACACCCATGAACTGCCTTCCTTCCATATCTATTCCGAGGGGCCCCTGGAACCCGGCATGACCGTCACCGTGGAACCGGGCCTCTACTATCCCGGCCAGTGCGGCGTCCGTCTGGAAGTCACTGTTCTGGTCGAGGAAAACGGCATCACCGTCCTGTAGGCAGCACCATGCAGCGCATCTATCTCACCGGACCGCGGGCCTGCGGCAAGACAACCGTCGGCGCAGCCCTTGCCGAAACCTGCCAGGCTGTCTTTCTGGATACGGATCAGGTCTTCTGCACACGCACAGGAGGCAGCATTGCCGAATTTGTGGCCAGGGAAGGCTGGGATCGCTTCCGCGACGAAGAACACCAGACACTCAGGCAGGTCATCGGGGAAACCGCAGGAGAGGGGACGGCTGTCATCTCCACGGGCGGCGGTATAGTGCTCAGGGAGGAAAACCGCAGGCTTCTCCATGCCACGGGGATCTGCCTCTACCTGCAGGTGCCGGTACCGGAACTGGTCCACCGTCTGGCAGCCGATCCCAAGGTGGCCCAGCGCCCCTCCCTCACCGGAGCAGGCCTGCAGGAAGAAGTGGCCGATGTGCTTCGCAGCCGCGAGCCGCTCTATCAGGCCTGTGCGCACTCCTGCCTTGACGGCACTCAATCTCCGTCCCTTTTGTGTGAAATTGTTCTCAAACTGCTCAAGTCACACAAGGGCAGTGATTGATAAAGAAATATCAAGACACTAATCGCTGCCAGAGTTCGCATGCCCGAAGGAGCAGCCGGCAGTCACGCCTTGTCCGCAAATGAGAATTGTCGTGATTTTGCAAGAAAATTCAAGGGATACCATGCAGTTCCCAGCATGATGGCCCCGCATGGCCAGGACGCAGACTGAATGCGTTCTCGTGACAATCTGGTGAAAAAACGTTCTACTTTTTTCTCTAATTTATCATAAACACATCCTGGACTCTCTTGTTTTTCAGAAAAACGAGATTTTTCTCCGCATTTTGTGTACTCTGTCAATCTAAAACCAGGGATTTTCCAAGCCAAAGCCAGGTCGCAGCCAGCGACCTGGCTTTGCCGTTCCCGGGGAGTCCCGGACCGGGTTTTGCCCGGTGGCCGGCAACCGCCATTTTTCCAACAGTTTGAAATAACAGAAAAAAGCAAAAAAGTTCCTTATGAAGGACATGTTCCTCCAAAAACACATTGACACAGAAAGTTAGAGCTAGTATAAACCTAAATTAACGTAATGCCTGCCACTCTTTTCCGAGGAGGATGGAACGTGCTGGATCTCAACATAACATTGCTTTTTCAGCTTGTGAATTTTCTGATCACAATTGTCGTTCTCAACTATCTGCTCATCAAGCCCATTCGCAAGATCATTAGTGAAAGAAAGGCCATGATGGCCAATCTGAGCAATGATGCCGAAGGCTTTGCCAGCAAGGCCCAGAGCAGTCTCGATGAGTACGAAGCACAGCTGGTAAAGGCACGTCAGGACGCTGCGGCAAACCGCGAGGATGGCCGCAACGCCGGCTTGAAAGAACAGCAGGCCGTACTTGACGAGGCACAAAAAGAAGCTCAGGGCATCCTTGGTGAAGCACGCGCCCGGTTGAATGCCGAGGCTGAAGAGTCCCTCAAGGAACTGCGTGCCAAGGTCGACAGTTTTTCCCAGCAACTCGCCACTCGTGTTCTGGGTTAGTCCCGGCTGGGGCGAGACAGGTAGATAACAGGAGGTGGGATGCATTGAGGAAGAAACATGTGTGTACAGCCATGGTGGGAATGATGGCCGCAGTCTGTGCTGCAGGCCTTCTCTTCGCCGCCCCTGCCATGGCCTCGGAAGGCGGCCATGAGCTCCCCTGGGGAGACTTCGCCTGGCGTATTGTCAACCTTGTCATCTTCGTTGCCATTCTCTGGCACTTTGCTGGCAAGCTGTGCGTCAACTTCTTCAGGGGACGCAAGCAGAGCATCAAGGACGGTATTGATGATCTGACCGCCAAGCGTGAGCAGGCCCAGGCCCGCTTAGCCGAAATCGAGAAGCGTATTGCCAATCTTGAGGCTGAAAGGGCTGCTATCCTTGAGGAAAGCAAGGCTCAGGCTGAAGCACTCAAGAATGACATCATCGCCCAGGCTCAGGAACAGGCTAAGCAGATCGTTGCCATGGCCCACGTCACTGCAGAAAGTGAAGGCCAGAGCATTGTTCAGCAGATGCGTGCAACCATTGCCGACGAGCTGATTGATGCAACCCGTGACAAGCTTCTCAAAACGCTCAACAAAAGCAAACATGAGAAACTTATTGACAACTCCCTGAAGAAGGTGGTGCTGCAATGACCGACAAACGCATTGCCCGTCGTTACGCCAGCGCTGTTTTCAAACTGGGAATGCAGGAAGGCAACGACGTAATTTCCACGCGTGGACAAACATTCTTGCAGCTGAAAGGCATGCTTGATGAAAATCCCGTCCTGGATAATGTCTTTAAGAGCCCTATCTTTACAGTCGCTGAAAAAAAGAAGGTCCTTACCGACCTTCTTGATAAAATAGGCTGCGATACCGTTACGCGTAACTTCTGCTATCTTCTGGCTGACAAGGAACGCCTGCCGTACTATCGCAGCATTGTCCAGGCCTACACCAAACTGCTTGACGAGGCCAAGGGCGTCATTCGTGGAACGCTCACAACCGCCATTCCCCTGTCACAGGCTAAACAAAAGTCTGTCAAGGCAGAACTTGAAGCAAAGGCCAGTGCAGCATTGGAACTCACCTTTGATGTGGATCCGGCCATCTTGGGCGGAGTCGTCCTTAAGGTGGGCGATCGAATCCTGGATTCGAGCCTGCGTGCACAGTTGGAGATCCTGAGGAGTACGCTCAAGAGGGGTAATTAGCACATGCAGATTAAAGCAGACGAAATCAGCAAAATCATCGAAGATGAAATCCAGAACTACGACCAGCGCGTAGAAATGAGCGAAACCGGCACCGTGCTCTACGTCGGTGACGGTATTGCCCGCGTCTATGGCGTGGAAAATGCCATGGCCATGGAACTCCTCGAGTTCCCCGGCGGCGTCATGGGCATGGTCCTCAACCTGGAAGAAGACAATGTGGGTGTTGCCCTTCTTGGCTCTGACACGGGCATCAAGGAAGGCGATACGGTCAAGAGAACCGGCAAGATCTTCTCCGTGCCCGTTGGCGAAGCCATCATGGGCCGTGTGCTGAACCCCCTTGGTCAGCCCATTGACGGTCTCGGACCCATTGACACCTCCGAAGTCCGCGAAGTGGAAATCAAGGCCCCCGGCATCATCGCCCGCAAGAGCGTGTGCGAACCCATGCCCACCGGCCTGAAGGCCATCGACGCCATGACCCCCATCGGCCGTGGCCAGCGCGAACTCATCATTGGTGACCGTCAGACCGGCAAGACGGCTGTCTGCATAGACGCCATTCTTGCCCAGAAGAACACGGACATCCATTGCTTCTACGTCGCAATCGGTCAGAAGAAGGCCACCGTGGCCCTGGTTGCTGACACCCTGCGCAAGTACGGAGCCATGGAATACACCACCATCATCTCCGCTACTGCTTCCGAGCCTGCTCCCCTGCAGTACATCGCCGCCTATACCGGCTGCACGATGGCTGAATACTATCGTGACAAGGGCCAGCATGCTCTCATCATCTACGATGACCTTTCCAAGCAGGCTGTTGCATACAGGCAGATGTCCCTCCTGCTCCGCCGTCCTCCCGGACGTGAAGCTTTCCCCGGCGACGTCTTCTATCTGCACTCCCGTCTCCTGGAACGCGCTGCCAAGCTGAACGATACCCTGGGTGGCGGCTCCCTGACCGCTCTGCCCATCATCGAAACTCAGGCCGGCGACGTGTCCGCCTACATCCCCACCAACGTTATTTCCATTACCGACGGCCAGGTGTACCTGGAACCCAACCTCTTCAATGCCGGTGTGCGTCCCGCCATCAACGTTGGTCTGTCCGTCTCCCGTGTGGGTGGCGCCGCTCAGATCAAGGCCATGAAACAGGTTGCCGGTACCATGCGTCTTGACCTTGCCCAGTATCGTGAACTGGCTGCCTTCGCTCAGTTCGGTTCCGACCTTGACAAGGCCACCAAGGCCAAGCTGGAACGCGGTGCCCGCCTCGTGGAACTGCTCAAGCAGCCCCAGTACCAGCCAATGCCCGCCGAGGAACAGGTTGCCTCCATCTACGCAGCCACCAACGGCTACCTGGATGACGTTGCAGTCGAGAACGTGAGAGATTTCGAAAGCAAATTCCTCACCTACATGCGCGACACGAAGAAGGAGATTCTGGAGGCCATCCGGGATAAGAAGGTGCTTGACAATGACGTCAAGGCGCAGCTCAACAGCGCCATTGAGTCTTTCAAGCAGGGCTATACAGCCTAACACGGAGGTGCCATGCCTTCTCTGAAAGATGTCAAAATGAAAATTGCAGGTGTCGGAAAGACACAGCAGATTACGAAAGCCATGAACATGGTGGCTTCCGCTAAGCTGCGCGGTGCCCAGTCCCGCATTGAACGTTTCCGTCCCTTTGCAAGCAAATACAAATCCGTCCTGACCGAACTGGCGAGCAAGGTTGACGGTGCTTCCCACCCTCTTCTCGAGGTGCACAAGGAGCACAAGAACTGCGCACTTATCGTCATCACCTCGGACAGGGGTCTGTGTGGCAGTTTCAACGCTGCCATCATCGACAAGGCTCTCAAGCTTGTCCGCGAGAAAACCGCTGCCGGCATGCAGGTGAAAGCCATCTGCGTCGGTCGCAAGGGGCGTGACGCCCTGCGCCGCCTGCCGGAAGTGGAAATGCTGGACAGCTATGGTGAACACATGGGTTCGCTGGACTTCTCCCTGGCGAGCTCTGTCGCCCAGACAGTCATCCACGGCTACGAAACCGAGGAAATAGACGAAGTCTATCTGATCTATGGCGAATTCGTCTCCATGGCCCAGCAGCCCCCGCGAGTCCTGCAGCTTCTGCCTTTCGAGACCCCCGCGACGGACGAAAATTCCAATCAGGCCCCAGAAGGGCCCCATTGTGAATATCTCTATGAACCCAGCGAGGAACAGCTGCTTGGAGTCATCCTGCCGCAGTACCTCAAGGTTCAGACGTACAGGGGAATGCTGGACACCTCTGCCAGTGAACATGCAGCGCGTATGGCCGCCATGGACAATGCTACACGCAACTGCACGGATCTCATCAACTCGCTGACACTGCTGTTCAACAAGACAAGGCAGGCTTCCATCACCAGTGAGCTCATCGACATCGTCGGTGGAGCGGAAGCGCAGAATGGGTAAGGAGCCAACATGGAAGAAAAAAACATTGGTAAAATAGTCCAGGTCATCGGCGCTGTGGTGGACGTTGAGTTTGACAGCGGCAAGCTGCCAGCCATCTTCACAGCACTGGAGATCAAAAACACCAACAACGAAAATGCCCCGGACCTCGTCTGTGAAGTTGCCCAGCATCTGGGTGACAATATTGTCCGCACCATCGCCATGGATGCTACGGAAGGACTTGTTCGCGGCATGGAAGTCGTGGATACAGGGCACCCCATCATGGTCCCGGTTGGCAAAGCCTCTGTCAGCCGCATCATGAACGTGCTCGGTCGTCCTGTGGACGAACTCGGCCCCATCAATGCCGAGAAGTACTATCCCATCCACAGGCCCGCTCCCTCCTTCACCGAGCAGAACACCAAGGTTGAACTGCTCGAAACCGGCATCAAGGTCGTTGACCTGCTCGTTCCCTTCCCCAAGGGCGGCAAGATGGGCCTCTTCGGTGGTGCAGGCGTGGGCAAGACCGTTATCCTCATGGAAATGATCAACAACATCGCCAAGGCCCACGGTGGTAACTCCGTGTTCGCCGGTGTTGGTGAGCGTACCCGTGAAGGCAACGACATGTACCACGAACTGAAGGAAGCCGGCGTTCTGGAGCGTTCCACGCTGGTCTACGGCCAGATGAACGAGCCTCCGGGAGCCCGTGCTCGTGTGGCTCTGACCGCTCTTGCCTGCGCAGAATACTTCCGCGATGAAGAAAATCAGGACGTGCTCCTCTTCATCGACAACATCTTCCGCTTCACTCAGGCAGGTTCGGAAGTGTCCGCACTCCTCGGTCGCATGCCTTCGGCCGTGGGTTATCAGCCCACCCTTGGTACCGACCTTGGTGCCCTGCAGGAACGCATCACCTCCACCACAAAGGGTTCCATCACCTCCGTGCAGGCCGTTTACGTGCCCGCTGACGACTTGACCGACCCCGCTCCGGCTACCACCTTCTCGCACCTTGACGGTACCCTCGTGCTTTCCCGTCAGATTGCAGAACTTGGTATTTACCCCGCTGTGGACCCCCTGGACTCCACTTCCCGCATCCTCTCTCCCGATGTTGTGGGTCAGGAACACTACCAGGTGGCACGCCGCGTCCAGCAGGTGCTGCAGAAGTACAAGGAACTGCAGGATATCATCGCCATCCTGGGCATGGACGAACTGTCCGACGAAGACAAGCTCACCGTTGCCCGCGCACGTCGTATCCAGCGCTTCCTGTCTCAGCCCTTCCACGTGGCAGAAGTCTTCACCGGTACACCTGGTGCCTACGTTAAGGTCGAAGACACCATCAAGGGCTTCAAGGGCATTCTTGATGGCGAGTACGACGATCTTGCAGAAAGCGATTTCTACATGCTTGGTGACATCAGCCAGGCCGTGGAGAAAGCCGAAAAGCGTCGTGCCAGTGAAAAGTAGCCCGATCCTACGGCACAGAAGGAGTACGCAATGAGCGAACTTACGCTTGAAGTTGTGACGCCGGACAAGACCGTGCTCAGCACCCCAGTCGTTGCGGCTGTGTGCCCGGGCGCTGCGGGCGAGTTTGGCGTGCTCAAGAACCACATCTCGCTTCTGTCTGCCCTGAAAATCGGCGCTTTACGCTACAGGACGGAATCCAACGAAGAACACCTCGTGTTCGTCAATAATGGCTTCGCTGACGTGAACAACAATGTGCTCACGGTCCTTGTTGAGTCGGCTGAACTGGCTGAAAATATTGATATTGCCAGAGCCGAAGCAGCAAAGAAACGCGCTGAAGATCGCCTGGCAGACAAGTCCGATAAAATAGACCACGTGCGTGCGGAGGCAGCTCTGCAACGCGCCCTGGTTCGCCTCTCTCTGGCGCGGCATCATTGATCTGCGGCAGGTAACTGAACAATAACAAGGAAGGTCGAAAAGCAATTTTCGACCTTCCTTTTTCTTTGCCCGGCACCCCGGGACAACGTTTCTCCCTTGTCCTGAAGGAAAACCACCGCTCAACCCCCTGTTCCTGGCAGGCGGTCTTGAATTTCTTCCTGCAAAAGTTTAGTGAGCGTCATGCGCTGCACGCCGCTGTTCCCAGGGCCTTTCCCGGCTTGACACGTCGTTCCCGGCCTGCCTTTGCAGACCTGGCCTGGCTCCTTTTCGCTCTCTTCGCTGCCGACAGACCTGCCAGGGACCACAGCCGCTCCTTCTCCCCCCATCTGATCATTTTGGCCAGACCGGGCATCTCCCCCTGAGGCCGCAATCCACTAGGCCTCTGCCGCCAGGTTCTGTCCCGGCAAACGGACAGCGTTCGTCCGGCCAAGGGCAGACCCTGCCTGAACCATCATCCGACTCTCGTCATTTTCTGCCCAATACTTGTATGTCCTGACAGGGATTGCCATGACTGATCTCAAAAATATACGAAATTTCTGCATCATTGCCCATATTGACCACGGAAAATCCACTCTTGCCGACCGCATTCTGGAACTGACCAAGGTTGTCAGTGCCAGAGAAGCCAAGGATCAGTACCTGGACCGCATGGACATAGAACGAGAACGGGGCATTACCATCAAGGCGCAGACCGTGCGCATCCCCTACACGGCCAAGGACGGTACGGTCTACGAGTTCAATCTCCTGGATACGCCAGGTCATGTGGACTTCAACTACGAAGTCTCCCGTTCCCTGGCCGCCTGCGAAGGCGCCCTGCTTGTCGTGGACGCCACCCAGGGCGTGGAAGCCCAAACCCTGGGCAATGTCTACCTGGCCATGGACCAGAACGTGGAAATCATTCCCGTTCTCAACAAGATAGACCTGCCCTCGGCCCAACCCGACGTTGTCAGGGAGGAGATTGAGGACATCATCGGCATAGACTGCACCGATGCACTGGAGTGCTCGGCCAAAACAGGTGTGGGCGTACCCGAGATTCTGGAAGCCATTGTGGAACGCCTGCCTGCTCCCAAGGGCGATCCCGCCGCTCCCCTCAAGGCGCTCATCTTCGACTCCTGGTACGACAGCTATCAGGGCGTCGTGGTGCTCTTCCGCGTCATCGAGGGCACCATCAGGCTCGGGGATCGCATCCGCCTCATGAATACCGGCAAGGAATACGAAGTCCTGCGCCTCGGTGTCTTTTCGCCGGAGGCCAGGGACATTCCCTCCCTCCATGCCGGAGAGGTGGGCTTCCTCTGCGGCTCCATCAAGGAACTTGGCGATGCCAGGGTCGGCGACACCATTACCCACGCAGACAAGCCTGCCATGGAGCCTGTCCCGGGCTTCAAGGATGTGCAGCCCATGGTCTTCTGCGGTTTCTATCCTTCTGAGTCGGACAAGTACGAAAGCCTGAAGATGGCTCTGGAAAAGCTGCAGCTCAACGATGCCTCCTTCCAGTTCGAGCCCGAGACCTCGCAAGCCCTGGGCTTCGGCTTTCGCTGCGGCTTCCTGGGACTCCTGCACATGGAAATCATTCAGGAGCGCCTGGAACGCGAATTCGAGGTCTCGCTCATTGCCACGGCCCCTTCGGTCATCTACCGTGCGCTCACCACGTCGGGCGAAACCCTGGAGATCCACAACCCGGCCAATCTTCCCGATGCTTCCAAGCTGCAGACCCTGTATGAGCCCTATGTGACGCTGGACATCCATGTGCCCAACGAATTTGTGGGCAATATCATGAAGCTGTGCGAAGAAAAGCGCGGCATGCAGAAGAACCTGCAGTATGCGGCAGCCAACCGCGTCATCATCACCTACGAAATGCCCTTTGCCGAAATCGTCTACGACTTCTTCGACAGGCTGAAGTCCATGAGCAAGGGTTATGCGTCCATGGACTACAGACCGGCAGGGTACAAGGAATCGGATCTTGTTCGCCTGGACATCCTGCTCAACGGCGATCCCGTGGATGCCCTGGCCGTCATTGTGCACAGATCCAGTGCCTACCCCTATGGCCGCGCCCTGGCGCTCAAGCTCAAGCGTACCATTCCCCGCCAGCTCTTCGAGGTGGCCATTCAGGCAGCCATCGGCCAGAAGGTCATTGCCAGGGAAACGGTGCCGCCCTTCCGCAAGAACGTGACGGCCAAGTGCTACGGCGGTGACATCACTCGCAAGCGCAAGCTTCTGGAAAAGCAGAAGGAAGGCAAGCGGCGCATGAAGCGCATGGGCAATGTGGAGCTTCCGCAGGAAGCCTTTCTGGCGGCCCTGACCGTGGGCAAGGACTAGCCAGGATCTTGCCTGCCCCAATGTTGAAGCCCCCCTGACGGAGCGTTTCCGTCAGAGGGGCTTTTGCTGTTGCTGCTTGTTCAGCAGTCTTGCGATGCTCTCAAGGTCTGCTTGCGTTCATGAAAGGCCTTTATCTGGAAAAGAGCTTTGGCAGTCCGAAATAGATGCGTGCCGCCACATCAAAGGTCTGCCTGGGCAGATAGCTTAACAGGCGGAAGGCCGCAATTTTCCTGGACTTCATGCCGTAGGGGGCAAGCAGGCCCCTGGCCTTGCGGCCTTCGCCCTGCTGCCAGAGGGCAACGGCTTCCTCAAAGTCGGCGCGCTCCTGCAAAAGGGCCACCAGATCCGCGTGTTCCCTGGCATAGTCAGGATACATTTGCAGATGCTTGGCCAGGATGTAGCGTGTTTCCCTAGAAAATTCGGCAAAGCGGCGCAGGGTGCTGTTGTGGCCGTGCACACGCCACCAGGTGAGCGGGGCATCCACATAGTCCAGCTCCCAGTCATGAGCTATGCGGTAGAAAACATCGGCCTCCTCGCTCATGCTCAGACTCTCGTCAAACCAGCCGCCATTCCAGGCGTCAGAATCGGCGGTCAGTCCGGCCAGGGCCTGCCTGCGCACCATGGCCGAGGACATGGAAATCCACTGCCTGCGTATGAGCTCGGCAAAGACCATGCCCCGTGCCGGCCGGGCGCCCTCGAAAAAGCGGCGCAGCTTGCGCGTGCCGTCAAAGACCCAAGTGTCTGTCGTCACAAGGCCTGTGCGGGGATTGGCCTCGAAGAGCGCAACCTGGCGCTCCAGCTTGTCCGGCTCCCAGAGATCGTCGCAGTCCAGAAAGGCTATGTACTCGCCCCTGGCCCTGGCTATGGCAAGATTGCGGCCTGCTCCCAGCGGCACCTTTTCCGTGCCCCTGAAGTAGCGCACCCTGTCACCGTAACTCCGGGCTATCTGCGGACTGGTATCCGTCGAGCAGTTGTCCCAGAAGATGACTTCATAGTCTGTCCAGGTCTGCTTCATGACGCTGTCCAGCGCGCTCCTCAGGTGTTCGTCGCTGTTGTAGCAGTTCATGATGACAGAAACTCTTGGCTGAGAGGACATACAAACTCCGTTTCTTGGGCAGGACTCTGGAAGGCACAGGTTCTGCTGGCCTGCACCTTCCAGCAAGTGTCTAGCCTATGGTCTTCAGCGCCTCGCGAAGGCGCGTGCACACCGTGCTCACATCCTCGGTACTGAGACCAGGATGCAGCGGCAGGGTCATGAGCTCGCCATACAACTTTTCGGTCACGGGGCAGGCAGACGAGCCGCCACCATAGTAGGTCAGCAGATGGTTGGGCTTGTAGTGCACGCCGACAGGAATCTCGTGGTCCAGAAGGTACTGGCGCACGGCCGGCATGTGCCCGTTCAGCACCCGCACAACCTGGATATGGGGTACGATGTCGTCCTCCGGGCTCTGCCGGAGGAAGGCCACGCCCTCAACCCCTGCCAGTTCTTCCCTATACTGGGCGGCAAGACGCTTTCTGGCCGGAATGAATTCGCCTTCCAGACGGCCCAGCTGCACCCTGCCGATGGCAGCCATGATATTGCTCATGTGGAAGCGCCATCCCTGCCTGCTCACGTCGGGATCCCAGGTCCTGCCTCCGCTGAAGCGGGCCTGCGTGTCCCTTTCCACGGACAGCAGACGGGTATCCTGGATGATTCGTGCTTCCTCCTCCCTGAAGGCCACCACCAGGCCGCCTTCGCCGGAGGTAATGTTCTTGATGCCGTCAAAGCTGAAGCAGACCAGATCGCCGCAACTGCCCACCTTCCGGCCCTTGTGGCGGCAACCGAAGGCATGAGCCGCATCTTCGATGACGCGCAGGCCATGTTCGGCGGCAAAGGCTCGGACCTCGTCAATACCCCAGGGATTGCTGGCGTAATAGACGGGCATGATGGCAAAGGTGTCCTTTCTCAGGCGCCTGGCCGCATCGTCCAGGTCAATGGTGCCTGTCTCGGGCTGGACTTCGCAGGCAATGGGCTCGCAGCCGCAGGCGGTTATGGCCTGAAAGGAGGCCACAAAGGTCAGGGACGGCACAAGCACGGAGCCCCGCAGCCCCTGGCCGAACCGGCCGGGCGCGGCCGCATCCACGGCCAGCGTCAGGGCAGCGGTTCCTGTATTGACTGTGGCCAGACTGGCTGCCGGCACGCCCAGATAGGCAGCCAGATCGTCCTCAAAACGATGCACTTCACTTCCCATGCCGAGATAGCCATCCTCAATGATGACTCTGCTGACAGCTTCAGCCTCAGCCTTGCCCACTATGGAGCGGGAAAGACGCATAGCCATATAGAAAAACTCCTTTGCAAGATGCAGACCCTGCCAGCAGTTGTTCCCTGGGCAGGGTCGGAGAAAGAATGCCTGACCTTGGGCAATCCGATAAGCGGCCGGTACGCAGGCCTGTCAGGCCGTTTCTGTCAGTCTTCCTCGCTGACGACAAAGGCCTGGGGGAAGCGATCACGCACACGCCACAGATTGTCATTGGCCGTGTTCAGGTCCTGCCACGGACCAAGCACGACCCGCAGCAGACGCTTCCCTGGCTGTATGTCGGCCTGCATGCCCATTCGGCGTGCCGTGCGTACGGCGGCTGCGGCATTGCGCCGGTCTCCGAAGGCGCCGACCTGAATATAGAAGATGCCTTCCACAGGCTCCCTGGGCACGGGGGCAGCAGCAGCCGGACTGGATCCCACATGCCGCAGACGCACCCTGGTGGTGCCTGTGCCAATCATGTCCAGACGTATGGCCGCAGCCCTGGACAGATCGATGACGCGGGATCGCGCAAAGGGACCGCGGTCATTGATGCGCACTATGACCGAACGCCCGTTGCGCAGGTTGGTCACCTCTATCTCGCTCTGAAAGGGCAGGATGGTATGGGCGGCCGTCAGGGCGTTCTGATCGTATTTTTCTCCGGAAGAGGTCAGCCTGCCGTGAAAGCCCGGGCCGTACCAGGACGCCATGCCTTCTTCCTCGTAGCCTTCGGCCGAGAGGAGCGGGTAGTACTTCTTGCCTTTGACGACATAGGGTTCGTCCACACCCGGTCCATGCGTGCGTATGGACGGCTTGCTTCCGCAGCCGGCAAGAACAAGGGCCAGGGCAATGACCAGCACAAGGGCGGCAATCCGCACGAGAAAGGCCGTCCTTCCCTGAATCAGGCACCGAAACAGGTCCCTGAACAGAAATATCTCCTCTACTGCAATACTCAGACCTGCGGCAGGCATGCAAGACCTCCATTCCTTCTGACAGAATTTTCCGGTTCCGACGACTGTGCCTGTGTGTTGGCGATGCATGGGGGCGTGGACGCCTGTGAACGCCTGTATGCCCTGTATGTGCAGACGCGTGCGCGGGTGTGGGGTCCCGTGGGCCTCAGCTGAACGTTTCCTCTATGCGCGCCTCGCCCATGGCGAGCAGCAGCCTGTCTCCGTCCTCGTCCAGACAGCCGAGATCCTTGGCATGGCTGAGCAGGCTGCGGGCCTCCGTTGTTCTGCCGCAGTCCAGGAAATCCACGGCAGCCAGCGTGTACATTCTCTCCGGACTCTCTCCGTACAGGGCCTTGATGAGGGCCGGATAGAGATTCTGAAAGGCCTTGCGGACCCGTGTCTGATCGGTGGCCAGCCAGCGGGCAAGGCAGCAGTTTTCGGACGCAGAGGGAAGAAAGCGGATGAGCAGCAGCATGCCCGCACGCAGCACATGCAGGATGCGGTTGAGTTCGCGCTTGCTGCTCTCTGTGGTCTGGCCTGCCAGGGGCTTCAGGGGAGCGGCCAGGCGCTGGGTAAGCTCGTCATGACGGGCGAGCTGTATGAGGCGCATGGCATAGTGCTGTCCCTGAAAGGCGTCTTCACGAAGCTTGTTGCACTCATGGAAGGCATAGCCGATGCACCAGTCAATGAGCCGGCCTATGCTGGCATAATTCTTCCCTGAGCCTTCCAGGACTGCCCAGTCCTCGTTGCGGAACAGGTAGTGCGCCGTGTCCTTGAGACGCCAGAAGACCCCCTTGCTCATGGCCTCGCCGATGAGCGTGCGCACCACGGTATAGGAGATGTTCCCGTCCCTGCGACAGCGCACATGCTGTTCGGCCACGGCCAGATAGACGGCGCAGTAATCCCTGAGCAGATCACGAACAAAATACTCGTGATTGCTGGCAAGCCTGTAATTGCTCACTTCTTGGCCTTTTCCTTCAGGAGGGCCTCTGCCACTGCCGCATCGTAGATCATCTCGGGATGCCAGCCGTCATCGTGTTCTCCGGCAAAGAGCTCCCTGGCCATGTTGACGGTCTCCATGCCTATCCAGCCATGCTTTTCCCAGACTTCGGGATGCTCGGCATCCCACATGCGAAACTCCATGCTGCCGTCTTCCGCACGACGCACGTACACGCGGACTGCGGTCAGGGCCGGGTTGGGGTAGTAGTAGAGACCTCTGCTGTCTTCCATATATGTATCCTCGTTGACAGGGCATTTTCGAGAGGCATGCATCATTCCCGACTTTCCCGGAAGGGCTCCGTAAAGGCCGTCGCAGCATGCCGCATGCTCCCTTGGAAATTCGTGCCTGCAACCCACGGCGTGCCCACGCGTGACAAAGGCACAATCGCGAGGCCAAAAGCCCGGTGCACAGGCAGTACGCGAATGGCTCCTTGTAGCAGGAAAGGGGGCAGGGGGCAATTTCATGGAGGTGGCCGCTGTCTGGATCCGCTGTCCCGGCATCCCTGAAAAAGCCTGCCTGGCGCACCTGAACGCCTGCGTGCCGGATTATGGCCCAAAGGCTTCGATACAATTTCAAGATATTTTTTTCACAAATAAAAAATCAAAAGATTCTTTTAAGAACTTTTTTTCACAAATATCCTTGTGAAAAAAGAAATACAGTTGCCAAGCCAGTAAAAATTGTCTACGTTGGCGCTAGTCGTTCTTAAGATGCATCTGCGGGAAAGGGTCGTTCTTTCAGGCTCAAACTGCTTGTGAGACGTTTCCGCAGGCCGGCAGATGGCTAAAAAACGGTATTGCCCAAACCACCTGGAGGTAAGGTAATGAAATTTGAAACCCCCTTGTTGGACCAACTGGAACAAGGCCCCTGGCCGAGCGTTGTGTCCGACATCAAACAAGAGGCTGCCCACCGCGCCGCAAACCCCAATGGGTTGGACTATCAGATTCCGCAAGACTGCTGTGAAGACCTTCTCGGCCTCCTGGAGTTGAGCTACAAGGATATGGAAACCCACTGGAAGCACGGTGGCATCGTGGGCGTGTTCGGTTACGGCGGCGGCGTTATCGGCCGTTACTGCGACCAGCCCGAAATGTTCCCCGGTGTGGCCCACTTCCACACCATTCGTGTTGCCCAGCCTTCCGGTAAGTTCTATTCCACCAAATTCCTCCGCCAGCTGTGTGACATCTGGGATCTGCGTGGTTCCGGCCTGACCAACATGCACGGCTCCACCGGTGACATCGTGCTCATCGGTACGACCACTCCCCAGCTGGAAGAAATCTTCTATCAGCTGACCCACGAAATGAACAACGACCTTGGTGGTTCCGGCTCCAACCTGCGTACCCCCGCTGCCTGTATGGGTATGTCCCGTTGCGAATACGCCTGCTACAACACCCAGGACGTCTGCTACCAGCTGACCGAAGACTACCAGGACGAACTGCACCGTCCTGCCTTCCCCTACAAGTTCAAGTTCAAATTCGACGGCTGTCCCAATGGCTGCGTCTGCGCCATGGCCCGTTCCGACTTTGCAGTCGTGGGCACCTGGCGTGACGACATCAAGATTGACCAGGACGCCGTGAAAGCCTACGTCGGTGGCGAATTTGTTCCCAACGCCGGTGCCCACTCCGGCCGTGACTGGGGCAAGTTTGACATCCAGGCCGAAGTCATTGATCGCTGCCCCACCCACTGCATGAGCTGGGATGGCCAGAAGCTGACCATTGACAACGCCAACTGCGTGCGCTGCATGCACTGCATCGACACCATGCCCCGCGCTCTTCACATCGGTGACGACCGCGGTGCCAGCGTCCTCTGCGGTGCCAAGGCCCCTGTCGTTGATGGCGCCCAGATGGGCTCCCTCCTCGTTCCCTTCGTGAAGGTGGAACAGCCCTACGATGAACTCAAAGAGATCATCGAAAACATCTGGGATTGGTGGATTGAAGAAGGCAAGAACCGTGAGCGCCTCGGCGAACTCATGAAGCGCGCTTCCTTCCAGAAACTCCTCGAAGTCACTAACACCGAAGCCGAAGCCTTCCACGTGAAGGAACCCCGTGCCAACCCCTACATCTTCTTCAAGGAAGATGAAGTTCCCGGCGGCTTCAAGCGCGACCTCGCCGACTACCGTTCTCGTCACCAACGCTAATTTTAGGGGGAAAAAGCAATGGCTTTTATTTCTTCTGGGTACAATCCTCAAAAACCCATGGAAGGTCGTATCACGGACATTGGTCCCCAGAAATACGACTCCATGTTCCCGCCTGTCATTGCCAAGAACTTTGGCAAGTGGCTCTATCATGAAATCCTGGAACCCGGCATGCTCATGCATGTGGCCGAGTCCGGTGACAAGGTGTACACCGTCCGTTGCGCCGGCACCCGCACCATGTCCATCACCGCTATCCGCGAAGTCTGTGACATCGCCGACAAGTACACCGGTGGCTATGTGCGCTGGACAACCCGTAACAACATTGAGTTCATCACCGACAGCCTGGAAACTGCCAAGGCCCTGAGGGATGACCTCAATTCTCGCAAGTTCGAAGCCGGCTCCAACAAGTTCCCCGTGGGCGGCACCGGTGCTGGCATCAGCAACCCCGTGCATACCCAGGGCTGGCTGCACTGCCACACCCCGGCCACTGACTCCACCGGCCCCGTGAAGGTGGTCATGGACACGCTGTTCGAAGAATTCAAGAACATGCGTCTGCCCGCCCCCGTGCGCATCTCCCTGGCCTGCTGCATCAACATGTGTGGTGCCGTGCACTGCTCCGACATCGGTCTCGTGGGCATTCACCGCAAACCTCCCATGATCGACCACAAGTGGGCTGACAAGCTCTGCGAAATCCCGCTGGCTGTCGCTGCCTGCCCCATGGCCGCCGTGCGTCCCACCAAGGTCGACTTTGAAGGCAAGAAGGTGAACTCCATTGCCATTAAGGAAGACCGCTGCATGTACTGCGGTAACTGCTACACCATGTGTCCCGCTCTGCCCATCGCCGACAAGGAAGGCGACGGTATCGCCATCATGGTCGGCGGCAAGGTCTCCAACCGTATGACCTTCCCCAAGTTCTCCAAGGTTGTGGTCGCCTACATCCCCAACGAGCCTTCTCGCTGGCCCACCCTGACCGCCACCGTGAAGAAGATTGTTGACACCTATGCTGCCAACGCCCGCAAGTACGAACGTCTGGGTGACTGGGCTGAACGCGTGGGCTGGCAGGACTTCTTCAAGCTGACTGGTCTGACCTTCACGCATCATCTCATCGATGACTTCCGTGATCCCGCCTACTACACCTGGCGTCAGAGCACCCAGTTCAAGTTCTAATCCGTCTAAAATAACATTATCGTGGCAGCGCTCTGCGCTGCCACGAACTGGAGTTTGTCATGGCCGAGGATAAAGAAGTTATTGTTGAATACCTCAAGGCTAAATCCAAGGTGAAGTCCAAGCACTACTTCAAGGACTTCCTTGAACTCTTCCCTGACAAGAAATCCCGCGAAGTGAAGAAGCTTCTCAGCGATCTGGTCAAGGAAGGCGTTGTTGAGTACTGGTCCTCCGGATCTACCACCATGTATGGCCTCAAGGGCTACGGAAAGCAGGAAGCCGCTGAAGAAGGCGATGCCGAAGCTTAGTCTCTCAGTGACAACTTTTCACAACGGGCTGCCACAGCAATGTGGTGGCCCGTTGTTTTTTTGTGTCTTTTTCCTCGTGTCTGCTCAAGTCCTCATGCTTCCTGCAGACTCAGGGCCACACAGCGGGCCGTCTCCTGCAGCATGTCTTCAGTATGCCTGGTCGTGACCGAAAGGCGCAGCAGGGCCTGATGCACGGGGACGGTGGGGAAGCGTGCCGCAAGCACATGTATGCCCTGCCTTTGCAGGGACAGAGAGACTTTCCTGGCGCGCTCTTCCTGGCCCAGGGGGAGGGCGACGATATGGGCCTGGCCAAGGGTTGTGCAGCCACGCTCCTGCAGGGCTTTGCGCAGAAAGCGGGCACTGGCTGCAAGCCGCTGCCGTTCCTCTTCCAGCGTGGGCAAAAGTTTCACCAGCCTTGAACAGGCCAGGGCATGAGCCGGAGGCAGGGCCGTGGAATGCACGATAGGCGAGGCAAAATGCTCAAGGGCCCGGGCGCACTCCTGTGTCAGCAGAACAAAGGCGCCGAAAAGCCCCAGCCCCTTGCCAAGAGTGCCCAGGATCACGTCGACCTCGCCGGCATGCCCGGCAAAAAGACCTCTTCCGCCCGGGCCAAGGCAGCCCAGGGCATGGGCTTCGTCTGCAACCAGAAAGAAGCCGTATCTGCGCTTCAGAGCCAGAATGGCCTGCACGTCTGTCAGAGTGCCGTCCATGCTGAAGAGCGATTCCGTGAAGACCATGGGCTGCATGGGGCCTGCGCAGGTCTCAAGGCGCCTGCGAAGATGGTCCATGTCGGCGTGCCGGCAAGGAAGGATCCGCGCCCCCGAACCAGCCAGAGCATGGGCCGTGCTGGCATGAATCCTCTTGTCCACAAAGACAGGCTGCCCAGGCTGCACAAGTCCTGCCACTATGGCCGCATTGCCCTGATAGCCGCTGGAGACAAGCAGAGCCCGCTCATGCCCGAAATAGTCGGCCAGCTCCTGCTCAGCCTTGCACATGCTTTCTCTGTGGCCTCCTGCCAGACGCGACGCCGAGGCCGAGGGAGCAGCCACGGCAAAGCACTCTGCCACCTGCTGCTGCCAGCGCCTGTCCGAAGCCAGCCCCAGGTAGTCATTGGAAAGAAAGGAGATCCCGCGTCTGCCACATGCAGGCTCGTCTGCTCCCCGATCTTCGTCGGCAAAAACGGGAACATGGCGTTCCAGGCCCAGCTCCTGCCAGGTCTTCAGGCGGGCCATCAGCATGGAACGTACTGTGCGTGTGCAAGACACTGCCAGATCCTCCGATAATGACGTCCAAGGCGATCGGCCTGTTCCGGGCCTGCGTAAGGCATGTGACCAACGGTCAGAACAACATGCACCGCTTCTGCGTCCTCTGCGGCACGGCCTGCCAGAGATCGCAGGCGCAGCACATAGCTTGCTGCTCTGGCACTCTGCCCCGTGAGGCGTGCCGCAATCTCGACCTCACCGACAAGGGCGGCCAGAGCGGCTGCACCAGGGATGCAGGCTTCGTCCACGCAAAGCAGAAAGACCTGGTCGCCAAAGTCGCGCAGAAAGCGCTGGTGCAGACAGGCCGTCTGGGCGCAGGCCTCTACAATTTGCCAGTCTGCCATCTGTCCGCTTTGGCCTGCCAGGCGGGTAAAAGCCACAAGGCTGTCTGTTTGCACCCTGTCCACGCGATTCACAAGTACAAAAGAGGCGGGAAGTTCGCCAGGATTGGGCAGGAAGGCCTGCTCCCTCGCCGAAGCGTGCCTGAACTCACTCATTGCTCACTCTTCTCCTGCCACAGGCGCAGCATCAGGGCTGCGTTCTGTCCTCCGAAGCCGAAGTTTTCCACAAGCCCGCAGGCAAGGCTGCGGCCCTGCCACTGCGTCCGCTCTGTCACGAAGGGCAGATCGGCTGCCAGGGGATGTTCAAGATTGCGCACCAGAGGCAGAAAGCCCTCTGCAGCAGCCCACAGGCACACAACAGCTTCCAGGGCCCCGCAGGCAGACGCAAGATGCCCTGTCCAGGACTTCACGGCCGCAAGCAGGGGCAGGCGGGGCTCTCCAGCAAACATCCTGCGCAAAACACCTGCCTCCATCTCGTCATTAAGGCGTGTGCCTGTGCCATGGGTACTGACCCAGTCCAGATCGGCAGCTGTGCAGGACGCTTCCTGCAGGGCCTTTTCAATGGCCCGTTGCGCGAACCGTCCTTCCGCATCCGGTGCAGCCAGGCTGCCTGCGTCCAGGCTTGCTCCATAGCCAAGGACTTCGGCCCATATCCTGGCCCCGCGAGCTCTGGCATGCTCCAGACTCTCCAGCACAAGGGCTGCACCGCCTTCTCCGGGAACAAAGCCATTTCTCGCCCTGTCAAAGGGACGCGAAGCCTCTTGCGGCACAAAGCCGTGGCTCAGGGTGCGTGCCCTTGCATAGCCAAGCAGACCGCCCAGGGACAGTCTGGAATCGCCGCAGGCTACGAGCAGACAGGGCACCACACCGTGCCGTATCCGCAGCCAGCCCTCACCCAGGGCGGCCAGCCCGGAGGCACAGGCACAGCCAAGCGCCAGGCCCGGACCGTGCACGCCGAGCAGGGTGGCCAGCGCGGACACTGGCGTGCCGGGCAGCCAGCGCAAAAGCCACAAGGCATCCAGCAGAAGCGGGTCCGCCGCTGCAAGCCCCTGTTCGGCAGCAACATCAAGCGTTGGCGCGGCACAGCCAATGAGGCCCATATCCTCGGGAAGTCTGGGCAGTCTGGCATCCTCTACAGCCCTGAGGCCGGCCAGGACAGCCAGGGTTCCGCCCCTGGACAGATAGCGCCTGTGGCGCCAGGACTTCAGTCTGGCCGTGGCTGCATCGTCCCCGGTATCCCTGACGGGACTGACCACAATGTCCGGCAGTACGTCACTCAGGCAGAAGGTGTTCTGCCGTTTGTGCAGGGAGGTCACGACCTGTGCCCTGGAATGCCCAAGACTTGAGCACAGGCCCATGCCAGTGATGACTACACGCTGCATGAAGGCCTGCCGTTCAGCAGGAAGGCCAGATAGTCTGCCATGTCCTGCAGGCGGAGAAAGGGGGCAGGGGAGCGCAGCTCCTCAAGGATCTCGCCGCAGCGCTCCCGGGAAAGCCAGGGGTATTCGCAGGCAAGAAGAGTGCTGGCCTCGGAAGCGGGCTCCTCGGCAAGACGGCTGCGCAGGGATTTGAGAAAGAGCGCCTCGTCGTCCACTTCCCTGCCGGCAGCCTGGGAAATCCTTGCGGCAATTTCCAGCAGATCAATGGATTCGCAGGGAAGATCCTGCATGAGCAGGGTCCGGCCGCTCAGGCTCCCCTGTTCCCTTTCGAAAATTTCCTCAACCACACTGCAGACACAGCGCAGGGCTTCAGCCTGTTCCATAGTCTTTGTTCTCCTCAAAGCGCTGCCGTCCTGTCCTGCGGCGCTTCCGGTTTGGTCTGTGAAAAGCCGCCATCCATGGTCACGACGGTGGCATTGATGGATCGGGCACCCTGGGACAAGAGATACAGAAGTCCTCCGCAGGCTTCTTCCAGGCTGACAAGGTGTCCTGTAGGTACAAGGCCGGCCAGGCCGGTACGGTTCCTGAGGTAGGCATGACCCCGGCCCGCATCCATCCAGCCCAGACGCAGGCTGCAGGTGGTGATGCCGCGGCCAGCCATCTCCAGTCCCACGCTGGCATAGAGGGCCTCGCCTGCTGCCTTGGCAGCGGCATAGTAGCCCTGGCCCCTGGCAGGCGCAGCCAGGGCTGCCGAGGAGATGAAGAGGCAGCGGCCTTCCCGGCCCGGCAGCATCAGGCGCACGACTGTACGCAGATAACGGGCCCGTGCGGCAATGTCCTCCAGGCTCCAGCGATCAATCTGCTCGGGGGCGAGGGCAGCTACCAGACTTTCCGTCTGCGAGTGCGCACAGTCCACAAAGGCTTTGGGGGCATGAAAGACCGTGCCGGCCAGAAGGGCCGGCAGGACTTCGGGAGCCTCTGCGCAGACAGCCTCAAAGCCTGCCTCCTGCAGCCTTGTCCTGCTTTCCTCGCTGCGGCAGATGCCCAGAACCCGGCATCCTTCTGCTACAAGGGCTCTGGCCAGGGTCTGGCCAAGCTCGCAGCTCATGCCCCGGATGAGCACAGGATCCAGCAGCTTCATGCCGGCCACTCCACAAGACCTTCAGCAGCGAGGTGTCCTTCGGCATACACACGGCAGCGGGCCTGATTGTCTCCTGGCTCCAGGTCTATCTCGCAGACACAGCGCCCTGGCACAAGAAAGCGGCGAAAGCGAAAACGCCGCACCCTGTAGCCGCAGGGCAGGGGGACCTGTTCCTGCAAAAGCTGTACAAGCCCGTGGATGATGAGGCTGCCCGGCGTGCAGGGACTGCCGGGAAAATGGCTTGCATACAGGGGATGACTGGCATCAAGAAGAATCTCTGTACGAATGGTGTTCATCCTGCTCCCTTGGAAAGATCGATTCTGCCGGCAGACATGCTCGTGCTCCTGCACGACACAAAGTGAGTATAAGGCCGTTTTGTCCCCAAGTGTCAAGATTTTTCAAAAAAAACTACAAGATATTTCCTCACTATTTTCAAAAATCCAAATATGTTGCGTATATTAACTCCATTTTATGTAGTAAATGTATCAAATGTATTTTTCATCTGTCTACAGGAGTTTTTTTCTGCGCACATTCTCTTTCCGACAGCAGGCTCCATTGGCAGGGCCTTTCTTGATTCCCCAGACACTCTCGGATACAACTTCCGCCACTATTCCTCCCGGAAGCAGAACCTGCCAGAGCAGATCGTTCTGGACTGGGGGAACACGTGAGCGCTCCATGCGCAGCAAGCCTGACAGCATACAAGGACTAAGGAGGAGGCGCGCTGCTCCTGCCAGCAGGAGCCTTCGTGCCTGTTTTGACCAATGATGTACATTACCCGCCAGCATACCATCTCAGCCGCACACAGGCTCTTTGAATACGGAGGACGCTGCGAGCGTCTGCACGGCCACAACTACAAAATCTGCCTGACCCTGGCAGCCGGCAGTCTCAATGAACTGGGCATGGTCCTTGATTTCGGCGATGTCAAAAAGCTGCTGTTCTCTGCACTGGACGAAGCCTGGGACCACAAGACTCTGCTCTTCAGCAAGGACCCTCTGCTTCTCGCCCTGGAGCCCATTCTTCAGGACGGATCACTCTGCTCCGTGCCCTTCAACCCCACGGCCGAGAACATGGCTGCCTATCTTGCCACGACCTTCTTTCCCAAACTCTTGCGTGCTACGGGCGTGGACACCCAGGTCTGCGTCCATGCAGTGACTGTTTACGAGACGGACAACAACTGTGCCACCTGGCAGAGAAGCGCCGACTGATTGCGGACAAAAGGCCGATTCGATGACACAGCTGCTTGTTAATGAAATATTCTGGTCCATACAGGGCGAGGGCCACTTTACCGGCACACCGGCCGTCTTTGTCCGCCTGCAGGGCTGCGATGTCCGCTGTCCCTGGTGCGATACGGGCTATGCCCTTGACGTCCGCGCCGAAAACCGCCTGTCGGACAACAGCACTCAGGTCCTTGCCAAACTGGGCAGCGACCCGCGCTACACGGCTGCCGATGCGGACTGGCTGGTAGGACAACTGCTGGCACGGAAAAGCCCCATCCGCCATCTGGTCCTGACCGGAGGCGAGCCCTTCATGCAGGACATTGTTCCGCTTCTTGAACGCCTTGAAAGGGAACACTTCATGGTTCAGGTGGAAACCAGTGGCACAAGGCCCCTGCCGGCTCCTGCCCTGGAGAGGACCTGGATTACCCTGTCTCCCAAGCTCGCCAAGCTCCCCCTGCCGGAAAACTGGGAAAGGGCCAACGAACTCAAGATTCCAGTCCTGCATCCCAGCGACCTGACGGTCCTTGCCCCCTTCCTGGAAAAGCTTGAAGGGCTGGAAAGGCTGCACAGACCCCTTGTGTCCCTGCAGCCGGTCAGCCAGAACAGAGAGGCAACCAAGCTCTGCATTGAGCTGTGCATGAAGAACAACTGGAAGCTGTCCCTGCAGACACACAAGTTTATCGATCTGCGCTGACTGTCCCTGGACGCAGCGCCTTCAGACGAAAAAAGGGATGCCCTCCCCGCGAGTCAGACTCCGGGAAAGAGGCATCCCTTTTTTTGCAAAATTCCTTGCGGCCTACCTGGGCAGGGCATTGTTGCAGAAGAACTCCTGCATCCTGCCCAGGGTATTTTCTGCGGAAAACATCTCCCTGATGAAATTTCTGGCATTGGCTGCCAGTTCCAGGGCCTTGTCCCTGTCTTCAGCAAGAGTTCTGATGGCCTGTGCCAGGGCCGCGGCATCTTTCTGCGCCACAAGCAGGCCCGTGTGGCCGTCCTTGACGACATCGCCAATGCTGGCCACGTTCGTGCTCACCACGGGAACACCCATGCTCATGGCTTCCACAATGACCGTGGGCAGGCCGTCCGACTTTTCCGTGCCCTCGGGCACAATGGAAGGCATGACCATGATGTCGCTCTGGTGCAGCATGCCGCCTATCTGATCATGGGGCAGGGCGCCCGTAAAATGCACATGGTCCTGTATGTGCCAGGCTTCCGCCTCGGCCCTGAGGGCATGCATCTGCCCGCCGCCCCCTACAATGGTCACTTCCACATCGACATTCTGCCTGCGCAGCAGGCCGGCAGCCCGGACAAGATAGAGAAAGCCCTTCTTTTCTATGAGTCTGCCTATGGCAATGATCCTGTACGGAGGCTTCATGTGCACAGGGGCCTGCTCACTGGAGGGCAGGGTGACTGTGTTGTAGACAAGACAGACTTTGTCTTTCTGTTGTTCGGGCAGAAAGGAGGCAAGATGCGGCACATTGAAGGAGGAGTCGGCCCTGGCAAAGGAGCAGTCGGCCAGCTTTTCGGCCAGAAATCCGTCCGGGGGACGCACATCCGTTGCCCTGGCCGTAAAGGAATAGGGAATGCCTTCCAGCTGATGGATGACCCAGGCGGCTGTTGCCGGGCCGGAGGCCCAGGCGCCGTGCACATGCTGCACGCCTTCCCTGCGAAACTGTTCGGCCAGATAGATGCCGCAGCAGCAGGCCCAGTAGTTTTCCAGGCGCATTTCCAAATCGCGCCAGGAATGAAAGACTATGGTGCGCAGGATATGGCCAACCTGCCGCGGCTGCCGGAAAAACCTGCGCACAACGGCAGCGGCAATGGGCAGGATGGCAGGTATGCCCAGATGGCGCACGGGAATGGTGCTCCTGCGCATGTGCTCGGCAAGAAACCTGCTGCGTTCTCCGTAGAGGGAAACGACAGAGACGGGGAATTTCCGCTTCCACAGGCCTTCCACTTCGTAAAAGACGAAGGTTTCCGACAAAAGCGGGAACCAGAGTGCCAGATACACTGTCCTGGGAAGTGATTGTCTCTCCTGAATGTCCTCTGGCGAAGACAGATTAGTGTCCATACCCCTCCCACCTGAACGTCTTGTCATTGCAGCAAAACATCCTCGTGCTCCCTGAACGGACCATGACGGAATGTGCAGGGCAGAGGAACGCCTTCCTCTGGAGAGCGATCATGCCCGCAGGGGTCGCCAGGTTCTTGCCCGTAACCCGTAAAAATCCATGCGGTCTTTTTCTCGCGTGCACAAGACACTCCGAGCTGCGCTCTCCTGTTCCTGGGATTTCCATTCCGGGCACTGACAGGCTCTTTCCCTTTGGGAAAGGAGCAGGTCATGCAACCGGAATATCGGCCATGTACTCCATAGAACTTTGATATTACAAAAGAAAACAAGAGAAAAGTCAAGCTGGAAATATTCTATGTATTTTACAGTTTGTTGACACAATAAAAAAGTGAAGCATCCGAAAAACATTTCTTTCCGAGATGCTTCACCCTTAAGTTTTTCTGTGCAGGAAATGATTGTTATTTAAAATTACAGAAATTCATAATTTATAAAATTATGTTTTTAAGAAAAAATTATTTTTGTTTATAAAAATTTTTTTTATGTGAAAATAAAATTACTTCTTCTTTCCTCTGCCAGATGTCTCCGGTGCCCACATCTGACAGATAATGCCGCCAAAGAGCAGGGTTCCCACACAGACCCACAGTGCGGCATGAATGCCGTAGCTTTCACTGATGATGGGCAGAAGGAAGGTACCGCCGCCAGCACCAAAGCGGCTTATGGCCACGGTCAGACCAACACCGGATCCGCGCAGTTCCGTGGGGAAGAGCTCGGCAGGATACGAGAACTCGGGGACAATGGAGATGGCCAGAACCAGGGCAAGAAGCGTGACCAGGACCAGGGCGACAACAGGCGGCATGGAAGTCCAGAGGATCATGAAGGTGAGCAGGGCTGCGGAAAGATAGAAGGTCCAGAGCAGGAAGGCGCGGCGCGTCATGACTCTGTAGAGCCACATGCCCACAAGAACCCCAACCATGGTGAAGACATTGTAGAGCACGCCGGAGGCATTGGGGTTCTCGATCTTCAGATTGGTGAGGACGATGGGCAGGAAGATGCTGATAGAGAAGAAGGGCAGGACCTGCGCAAAGAAAAAGACGCCGGAAACGATGGTCTTGCGCCACTGCTTGGGGGCAAAGAGGGCAAACCAGGAAGAGGAGGCAGCCTTTTCCAGCGGAGCGGACGGCAGACCGTACTGCGTGCCCAGATACTTGTGAATCACGGTCAGGGCTTCATCCTTGCGTTCCTTGGCAATGAGCCAGAGGGCGGATTCTGGGGCTCCGTGACGGATGACGAGCGCAATGAGGGCGGGAATGGCCGACGTGCAGAGAACCACGCGCCAGCCATCATTGCCAAAGGCGGCCACGACGCCGTCCATGAAGAAGCCGGCAATGTAGGACAGAGTATAGCCGATGGTCCAGACGGTGAGCAGCCAGGCGAGAATGCCTTCCCTGTTCTTCGCGGGGGTCCATTCGCTCAGATAGGAAATGCCCACGGCATAATCCGAACCGATGAGCATGCCCAGAATGAACCGGGCAACAGTGATGTAGAGCGGGTCCGACAGAAAATACATCCACACGGAGACAATGACCGTGAGGGCCATGAACAGGGGATAGAGCAGCTTGCGGCCTATCCTGTCCGTAATGATGCCGGTGATGAGGCTGCCGAAGAAAATGCCGAACATGGCCATGGAGCCAATGAGTCCCATCCAGAAACTGCTCAGTCCCAGAGGCTCCTGGGCATAGCTGAGCGCTATGCCGACAATGCCCAGGGTGTAGCCGTCGCTGATCAGGCCCATGAACGTGCCGGCTGTGATTTTTTTGTGGAATGGTGAGAAGGGAGCATCTTCAAAATTCATGGATACTGCCTGGGTCATGACAAAGCCTCCTCGTTTGGGAAGAAAGGTCTTGCGTTTATGTTTTTATACCGTATTTCGGTATAAAATATCAGTTTATCCGTGTTTTAATTCTTTAATTCGATATATGTCAATGCTTTTTTGAGATTAGGGACTCAGCTTCTGTTTTTCCCTTATCTAAAATTTTTATAAATATATACAAATAGTTACCTAAAAAAAATATTTCCCATTACCGTTCAGGACGGCTTGTGACGCGCTGGCAGTTCATACGCTCATGGGGAATTTTTCCATGTCTAACATATTATATTTTATAATTTTTTAAAAATTTTTCCTTTTTTTCATAATTTTTTCCACAAAATACCTTGACAGGAACTCTCTCGTAACATAGCCTGAATTTAACGGTATGAAATACCGTTATACGGTATGTTTGATTTTGTATAAAAGTGTTTCTTTCTCAAATTTCGTCAAATAATCCAACATTATGAGACTGTACTGAGGTTACTATGGCTCAGCAAACCATGTTTTTGAAAAACACGGAGACTTTCGCTGAAAGTCTGGCACGTTGTGGGGTCAAATTCCATTTTGCCTACCCTATCACTCCCGCAACGGACGTCATGAAGCGAATGGCTGTCATTCTTCCGCAGTACGACGGCAAGATGATGCAGATGGAAAGCGAACTGGCCGTTTCGAGCGCCCTTGCCGGTGCCGCCTGTACAGGCGTGCTCTGCGCGACCTCGAGCTCCGGCCCCGGCATGACTCTCATGCAGGAAGCCATCTCCTTCATGGCCGGTGCAGAACTGCCCTGTCTTATGATCGATTCCATGCGTGTCGGTCCTGGTGACGGCGACATCCTGGGTGCCCAGAGCGACTACTACATGGCGACCCGCGGTGGCGGCCACGGCGACTACCGCACACCCGTCCTTGCTCCCTCGGACGGCCAGGAAATCGCTTCTCTTGTTCCCGAAGGCATTCGTCTGGCCTATACCTACAGAACCCCCGTTCTCTTTGTTATGGACGGTGTCACTGCCCAGACAACCGAGACGGTCAACCTTCCGGACTACCACGACTATTCCGCAGAGTACGACACCTCTTCCTGGGCCTATACAGGCACAGGCGACCACCCCAAGCGCGCCCTGATTACTGGCAGCTACTCGCATGAAGACGGCTACAGGATGAACGAGAAGCTGCGTGCGAAATACGCCCTTATCAAGGCCAATGAACAGAAGTGGCAGGAAAACTCCACTGAAGATGCGGAACTCATCGTCGTTGCCTTTGGCATTCATGGCCGCATGTGCAAGGACCTTGTGAAGAATCTCCGTGCCCAGGGGAAGAAAGTGGGCAGCATCCGTCCCATCACCCTGTGGCCCTTCCCTGAAAAGGCCTTTGAAACACTTCCTGCCAGCGTCAAGAAGATTCTCGTCGTGGAAATGAATTTGGGCCAGATGGTTGATGATGTGCGTCTCGCTGTGAACGGCCGCGTGCCCGTGCACTTCTTCGGCAAGACCGGTGGCGACATGCCCATGTACACCCTTGCGGAAATGACCGCTGAAGTGAACCGTCTCTTAGGGGAGTAATCTCATGCAGAATCTCAGCGCAAAATACGGCAAGACCCTGAACCTGGACAAACTGACCAGTTACTGTCCGGGGTGCGGACACGGCGTTGTGACTCGCCTTGTCGCTGAAGCCATTGAAGAACTGGGCATCCGTGAACGGGCCATCGCCATCGTCGGCATCGGTTGTGGCGGCTTTTCCCATCACTACATGGACATCGATGCCATTGAGGCCACTCACGGACGTTCTCCGTCCTTTGCCATCGGCTACAAGCTCTGCCGTCCCGACAATATCGTGTTCACCTATGCCGGTGACGGCGACACCTGCGCCATCGGTCTGGGCGATCTTCTGCACGCTGCCAACAAGGGCCTGCCTATCACAACCATCATGGTCAACAATACGGTCTTCGGCATGACTGGTGGTCAGATGTCTCCGACCACACTGGCTGGCCAGATCACTGCCACCACAGTGAAGGGCCGTGACGTCACCTGGCAGGGCTACCCCCTGCTGGTTCCCGAAATGATGCGCGAAATGCCCGGTGTCAAATATCTTGCCAGGGAAACCGTGGCGACGGCCAAGCACATCATGAGTGCCAAGAAGAGCATCAAGAAAGCCTTTGAATGCCAAGTCAAGGGTCTCGGATACTCCTTTGTGGAAGTTATCGTTCCCTGCCCCACAGGTTTGAAAATGAGCGTCAGGGACGCCTACAAGTGGTGTAACGAAAAAATGATCACCTATTTCAAGCCCCAGGTTTTCAAAAACGAAATGGAGTAAGCACACATGTTGGTCAAATGTATGTTTTCTGGTTCGGGCGGGCAGGGTTCAGCACTGATGGCCAAGCTCGTGTGTCAGGGTGCCATGAAGGAAAATCTGAAGGTCGTCATGACACAGACCTATGGCATTGAGCAGCGTGGCGGCGATTCCACGGCCAATATCATCGTGGCCGACGAGCCCATTGGCAGCCCTCTTGTCGAGAACGACGCCAATATTGCCGTGGCCCTGAGCAAATCCATCTACCATCAGTGCTTCCACGGAGTTGCCCCTGGCGGCATTCTGTTCACCAACTCTTCTCTGGTGGAAGAACCTGAAACTGCAGAGGGATTTACCCAGCTGATGATCCCCGCCTCGGAAATGGCCGTGCAGGCTGGTTCCGTACGCAGTGTCAACATGGTCATGCTCGGTGCCGTTCTGGCCAAAACAGGCCTCCTCAAGTACGAGACCATTGCCGCTGTGCTTGAGGAAACCATGGGCAAGAAAAAGCCCGAGCTGCTGGAAATGAATCTCAAGGCCTTCAATGCCGGTTTTGAAGCAGGCAAGGGGGAATAACCATGAGCAAGAAGACCCATGTCATTGATACCCGCCGCTGCAAATCCTGTGGACTGTGCGTCGATGCCTGTCCCAAACAGGTCCTTGCCATAGGAACCGAGATTAATGGCCAGGGATACAACTATGTTGAGCGGGTTCAGCCCGACAAGTGTATACGCTGCAACATCTGCGGCATTGTGTGCCCTGACATAGCCATTGGCGTTGTTGTGGAAAACTAACCTGCCTTCTGGCGGATTTTGCACAAAATCCGCCAGACCCCTCAAACGGAGAGATCCATGTCCGACCTTCTTCCCCTTTTCCAGCCCAAAAGCGTTGCACTTATCGGTGCTTCTTCCGATACAAAGAAGTACGGCTACTGGACTGCCAAAAGTCTGATAGACAACAAGTTCCAGGGTGACATCTTTCTGGTTTCCCGCTCTGGCGGACAAATTCTTGGCTATCCGACCTATCCCGACATTCTCTCCGTTCCCGGAGAGGTGGATCTGGCCATCATCGCCATTGCTCCCAAATACATTCTTCCCATCATCGAACAGTGCGTGGAAAAAGGCGTCAAGACAGGCATTGTCGTCTCCACGGGCTTTGGTGAAACAGGCGAGGAAGGCAAGGAAATCGAACGCAAGATGCTCGAGATTGCCCGCCGCGGCAACATGCGCATCATGGGTCCCAACTGCATGGGCATGTACAGCTCCGCTGTCAGCCTCAACGCCAGCATCATCGACCTTGCTCCCGGTCCCATGAGCCTGGTCCTGCAGAGCGGCAACTTCGGCATCGACATCAACTTCAATGCCAAAAAGCGCAACCTGGGCTACAGCTGCTGGGCAACCATCGGCAACCAGATGGATCTCCGCTTCAATGACTTCGTTCGCTACATAGAAAACGACACCCACACCAAGGTTCTGCTTCTGTACATGGAAGGCCTGCGTGTCGAAAATGAAGAAGATGGCCGCAAATTCCTTGAAGCAGCCCGCAGAACCTCCCTGCAGCGTCCCATCGTTGCCATCAAGATCGGCCGCAGCGCCGCCGGTGCCCGTGCCGCAGCCTCTCATACAGGCTCCCTGGCCGGCAGTGAAAAAATCTTTGATGCCGCCCTGGCCCAGGCCGGCGTTGTCCGCGTTAACACGCCCAACGACCTCCTTGATGCCGCCGAAGCCTTCTCCAAGTGCAAGCCTGCCACTGGCAAGCGCATTGCCATTCTCACCGACGGTGGAGGCCACGGCGTCATGGCCACGGACTTCTGCGAAACCTACGGTCTCGAAGCGCCCGTGCTGAGCGACGCCACTCAGGAAAAGCTGCGCGCTGTCCTCAAGCCGCACTGCCCCATCAAGAATCCCGTGGACCTGGCCGGTACGCCCGAAGGCGACATGTGGGTCTTCGATCGCTGCCTGGACATCCTGCTCAATGACCCCGATGTGGACGGCGTTGTCATCGTCGGTCTCTATGGTGGCTACGCCGACCTGTCCGAGGAATTCCGTGTTCTGGAAATGGACGTTGCCAGGAGCATGGCCGCCCGCGTGAACAAGAGCAGCAAGCCCGTTGTCATGCACTCCATCTACCAGGCCCAGCAGCCTGAATGTCTCAAGTACCTGAGCGAAAACGGCGTGCCTGTTTTCGGCGCCATTGACGAAGCCGTCCGCACCATGGGCATGCTCGTCGAATACAGCACAAGACGCAGCATCCTCAGGGAAGAAATGGATTCCCAGGCTCCTGCCCTGCCTGCAGACCGCCTTGAAAAGGCCCAGGCCATCTTCGCCAATGTTCGTGCCCAGGGCCGCGTCAATCTCGTCGAGACCGAAGCCCGCGAGATTCTGAAAGCCTACGGCATGCCTCTGCCCGACCACTATCTTGCCACCTCTGCCGATGAGGCAGCAGCCCTCTGGGAAAAGATTGGCGGCAAGGCAGTCATGAAGATTGTCTCTCCCGACATCCTGCACAAGACAGATGCCGGCGGCGTCGCCCTGAACATCGATTCTGCCCAGGCTGCTCGCGAGGCCTATGACCGTCTGGTCAGCAATGGTCGCAACTACAAGAGCACAGCCGACATCTTCGGCGTCATGCTCACCCCCATGCTCAAGTCCGGCGTGGAATGCATCATTGGCTCCAGCCATGACACCACCTTCGGTCCGACAGTGATGTTTGGCCTCGGCGGCATCTTCGTGGAAGTTCTCAAGGACGTGTCCTTCCGCGTTGCTCCGGTCAACCTCCCTGCCTGCCAGAGAATGATTCGCGAAATCAAGGGGCTGCCCCTGCTCCAGGGAGCACGTGGCGCCAGGCCCTGCGACCTTGATGCCTTGGCCCAGGCCGTGTGCACGGTTTCCTACATGGTGAGCGAACTCTCCGACATTGCAGAGGTGGACCTCAATCCTGTCTTTGCATGGGAAAAGGGTCTTGCCATTGCCGACGCTCGCATTGTCCTGCGTCACAACTGATACATGCAAAATATGAGAGTGTAACTTGCGGATAACAAAGTCAACAAACCACACAAGAGGCCAGAGAGAATGTTTGTCTTAAGCCGAATTATCAGTCAGGATGCACTCTCAAATTAAAAATACAAAGAAACTGTTCAGTATTTCACACAGAGAAATACCACTATTTAATATAAAATAATTTCACAATACGTAGATACTACGTATATTATATCAAAGGCAGGTACTGATATGCGTGAAGTCAAGCGTTTCCCCACAACCACAGGTCAGAGCTGGCTGGAAATGTCCTCCTTCAAGGATCATCTCTTCAAGAGCCATGACAAGATTGCCAACGAGTATGACTACATCATTGTGGGCGCCGGTTACGGCGGCTACGGATGTGCAAGCCGTCTGGCCGAACTGCAGCCCGATGCCCGCATTGCCGTCTTCGAAGCCATCAAAATCGGCAACGGCGACAGTGGCAAGAATGCCGGCTTCATCATCGACGTGCCGCACAACTTTGGCGACCAGGGCAATTCCACCTTCGACGACAACTTCATGTACTACAAGCTCAATACCTACATCATTGGGCGCATGAAGAAGGCCATTGAAGACTCCGGCATTTCCGTCGACTGGGATCCCTGCGGCAAGTATCTCTGCTGTGCCGAAACCAAGAGCTTCAAGCTCATCGACGTGGAAGCCGAAGAACTGCAGCACATGAATGTGAACTACGAGATCTACGAGGGTGAAGAGCTGGCCAAGCGCCTTGGCACCCGCTACTACAAGAAGGCTCTGTACACCCCCGGCACGCTGCTTGTGAACCCTGCCGACGTGCTGCGCGGCCTGTTCACGGTGCTGCCCGAGAACGTGGACGTCTTCGAAGACTGCCCGGTCATGCGCATAGAGGAGGGTGCCCGTGCCCGCGTCACCCTGCTCAACGGCAAGCAGCTCTCTGCCAAGAGCGTCGTCGTGACCGGCGGCCCCTTCATTGAAGAGTTTGGCATTGTCAAGAATACCTTCTGCCCCGTGCTCTCCTACGGAGCCTTCACCCGTCAGCTCAATGACGACGAAATGATCTACTTCAAGGATGTGAAGCCCTGGGGCTGCACAGCCGGTCATCCTGCCGGTACAACCGTGCGCTTCACCCGCGACAACCGCATCTTTGTCCGCAACGGCTTCAGCTACGGCACCCACCGCACCACGTCCTTCCAGCGTATCCGCCGCGCCATTCCCAAGCTGCGCAGGGCCTTTGAAAACCGCTTCCCCGAAATCAAGCACGTCAACTTCGAATTCATCTATGGCGGCATGATCAACATGACCATGAACTTCCGCCCGCTCATGGTGCAGAAGCATCCCAGCGTGTACGCTTCTGCAAGTGGCGAAGGCGCCGGCGTAGCCAAGACCTGCCTGATGGGCCATTATGTTGCCGAATGGATCAATGGCATAGACAGTGAGGAACTTCGCTTCCTGCGCCGTATTGCTACCCCCAGCCATCTGCCGCCGGAACCCCTGGTCACCATCGGTGCCACCGTGCGTCTCATGTGGGAAGAATTCAACGCAAAGACAGAAATCTAGCGGTCCGTCCCAACCAGAGTTCCTGGGAACAAAGAAAAACATTCCTGCGTCCTTGTCTTTTCTTTCCTCAGACGTACCGATTCCTGTTTTTGCCGGGACACCCGGCACCATGACCGGGTGTCCCAAGACATACACGTGAAAGCGTCTCTCTTTTCAAGGAGTATTCCATGAAGTTCATCCATGCTTCCAAAGCCTGTGCCTCTGTCGGCCCCTACTCCCACTGCGTCCAGGCCGGTTCCACCTACTATCTGTGCGGCCAGGTGCCCTTCCATCCCGTGACGGGCGAAGTCATTGGCACAAACATGAAGGAACAGGCTGTCCAGACTCTGGCCAACCTCAAGGCTGTCCTGGATGAAGCCGGCCTTGCCATTACCGACATCGCCAAGACCACGGTCTTCATCACCAACCTGGATGACTTCGATGCCTTCAATGAAGTCTACGCCAACTTCATGGGGACACACCGTCCGGCCAGAGTCTGCGTGGAAGTGAGCAATATTGCCCACGGCTGCCTGCTCGAAATGGACGCCGTCTGCTACAAGGAATAACTTCCCTGGTCCAGTATCCCTTCCTCATGCATCTTCTCTCCGGAAAAACACCTCGTACATGTCCAGGATGTCTTCCTTGCATCCTGGACATGTATCAGGCACCCTCCTGCGCCGAGCCCCTGCATAGATATATATTTTCGGTAAGTCCCCAAAATTCTGTGCGATAATTCCCCATACGTACTCCATTCCACTCCTCATTCCAAATTCTGTCTTTCTGCTGATGGCAGCCTCCACGCTTCAGGAGACTGGCTGTACAAGAAGACACTCCCCTCCTCTCTCGTAATCTGTTCGCACTTCTCTGTTTTTTGGAGGTTTTGCCGGGCTATCCTCACGGCTCATTGCTCATACACCAAGAAAAGCGAGCCCGTCATGGAAAAGAACTTACACTTGCCTCCCAGGTCCAAAAGTCTCGATACCATCCCCTTTCTCATCGGATTTTGTTCGGTTTTTGCTTTCATCATCAGTTCTCTGGTGTTTCCCGAAGGCTTCATCAACTTCATGGATACCCTGCAGGCCCAGATTGTGGACAAGCTGGGCTGGGCCTCGGTCTTTGTTGCCTTCCTGGTCATGCTTTTCACCTTCGGCATCATCTGCTCTCCCATAGGAGACATCCGCATTGGCGGACCTGATGCAAAACCGGATTTTACCTTCTTCAGATGGTTCGCCATCTCCCTGTGTTCCGGCATAGGCATAGGTATCCTGTTCTGGGGTATCGGTGAGCCTATCTACCACCTCATGAAGCCTCCGACGAACCTCGGTATTGAGCCTCAGAGTCACGAAGCGGCCCTCTTTGCCATCTCGCAGTCAGCCATGCACTGGAGCATTGCCCAGTACTGCATTTACGCCATATGCGGTGTTGCCTTTGCCCTCATGGCCTTCAATGAAAAAATGCCGCTCTCCATCATGAGCGGGCTTGCCCCCTGTCTCCCCGCCAGGAATCGTCCCCTGTTCCGCACCATCATTCACGCCTCCTGTCTCTTCTCCATCTGCTGTACCGTCATAAGCAGCATCGGTGCGCTCATCATGATGGTCTCCAGCTGTCTGTCCTATCTGACCGGCCTGGAGCGCACCTTTGCCATGAACGCCTGTGTGGCAGTCGTCTCCACAGTCTTCTTTGTCACTTCCTCCACAACCGGTCTGAAAAAAGGCATGAACTTTCTGGCCGCACAGAACACAAGAATGTTCTTTATCCTGATGTTCTACGTGTTTTTCTGCGGACCTACCCTGTTCATCCTGAATATGGGGACAGAGTCCTTCGGCTACATGCTCACGAACTTTATCCGTCACAGCACACTTGTCAGCACGGAATTTCTGAAGGACAGATGGGCGGACTCCTGGCTCATTGTCTATATGGGGGCCTTTTTTGCCTATGGACCGCCCATCGGCCTGTACCTGGCACGGCTTGGCAAGGGGCGCACGGTGCGTCAGTTCCTGCTTATGAATATCCTTGCTCCTTCCATGTTCGTTTTCCTGTGGATCAATACCTTCGGAAGCCTTGCCATCTATTACCAGTGGAAGGATATAGTCGATGTCTGGACCTTTGTGCAGACACAGGGCCTTGAGTCCACGGTCATAGGCATCTTGCAGCGTTTCCCCTTCAGCGGCATTCTCATAGCCTTCTTTATTGTTGTCACCCTGATATCCTTTGTCACCCTGGTGGATCCCATGAGTTCTGTTCTGGCAACCATTTCCACCCGTGGCATTTCGGCAGAGGAAGAAGCACCCAAATTCCTGAAGGTCCTGTGGGGTGGCAACATGGGTGGTGTTGCCCTGGCTGTCATCACCCTGTGCGGCATTTCAGCCCTGCGAGGCATGTTCGTCTTCGGCGGGGTGCTGATGATGATTCTGACAGCCATCCTGTGCTGGTGTATCGTCAAGGAAGGCTTGATACTGACTGCACGCTACAAGACACAAAAGAAGAATTAGGCTCAGGAGCAGAGCTGACAGTTCACGGGCCCTGCCTGTATTAAGTAGTATCCTGCCTGTAAGAGGCAGAGCCTGTGCGTCAGCCAACGTATGTAGTCAGTCTGCCTTTCTCCCATAGAAAAGAACAGAAAGTTTGATCTATAGTATGAAAATATTTTCTGTCATTAAAAAAATTTCTTTCATTTTTTTAAAAAATATTTTTATACAAATAAGTGTATTGACATACATAAAAAAACTTTTCTATAAAAGAAACATAATTTAAATTACTATTAATAAACGGGAGAAGTTACCTGCCTAAAATTTGATATTTTAACAAAATCCGCGGTATTCCCAACGCGTAAGCGTGAGGATGGATAGCGGGACTGAATTGACATTCGGCCGCATTTGCCTCTAGATATAGGCTGAAAAGAATTCGGGGACGAGTGGTTCGGAACTGCTCGAACTCGATGGGGCGTTGTGGACACGCCCGCAGTAATCCGAGATCTGCACCAATGTTTCGATCTCGGAGAATTGCTAAAAACGGGGGAGCGTCCCCGTGAAACCTCGCACGTAAGTGCGAGGTAGTTCATGGATCCGCAAAATTTTATATCCTGTTATAAAAAACATATTGTGCTCTTCTCGAATGCTCATACATCATCAAGAGGATGAATATGAAAAAAAGCGGGTCCCTCTGACCTGCTTTTTTTTATTGGCATTTAGAAAAACTTCTCCCGCAGACAAACCTGCCTTTTGACAACATTTTGTGATTCAGGCATACAGCGCTCAGTGAATTTTTATATGATACCAAACAGTTACTTTAAGTTCTTCTGTATACCGCACAAAAAACTCAAGGAAAAATCAAGGATTACATATGGAAATACCACAAGCCTACAATATCGGTGTCCTGGGAAAAGCTTTTCGGATAGTCGAACTCATGTCTCATCAGGCCAAGTGGGAACTGCAGGAGCTGACCAAGGCCAGTGGCCTGCCCAAGGGCACACTGCAAAGAATTCTGCTCACGCTGTGCAGCCTCGGTTATGTCTCGCATGAAAACAGGGGAGGGGCCTACAGCCTGACACTCAAGTTTTACAAGATTGGCCAGCGCATTGCCTCCAACAACAATCTTGCGGACAAGGCACGCCCCATCTGCCGCAAACTGATGGAAAAGGTCAACGAAACTGTCAACCTCTGCGTGGCCCAGAACCTGGACATGGTCGTCATCGATCAGCAGGTATCCTGGCAAAGCCTGCGCCTTGACTCCATTATCGGATCGTCCTTCCCCATCTTTCCTTCCGCTTCGGGCAAGATCTACTGCGCCTTTCTGAGCGAAAGAGAGCTGCTCAACTACCTCAATGAATTGCGGACAGTAAACCCACAGCTGCCTGTAGCAACAGTCAATCGCTTCTGCGATGAGCTCGCGCAGGTCCGCCGGGAAGGAATAGCCTTTGACTGCGAGGAAATTTTCCACGGTGTCCGATGTGTTGCTGCTCCCATTTTCAACTACACCAATTCCCTTGTTGCCACCATCGGCTGCTCTGTGCCTACAGTGCGCATCAATGAGCAGTCTTCGGCACAGCTCATACAGGAAGTCACCCGGACCGCTGCCGAGCTTTCTTCTGTTCTCGGAAGTTCCGTGCATCAGTTCGTTCCGACAACAAGAAGCATGCTCGACAACATTCGCATCATGGAAGCCTGATTTTGTCGTTTTTCTTCTTCAGGCACCAAAAAAACGGGATACAGCTGCAAGGCTCTATCCCGTATTTTGTTCCTGTGGTGTGCCCGGGGAGATTCGAACTCCCGATCTTCGGCTCCGGAGGCCAACGCTCTATCCAGCTGAGCCACGGACACAAAGTTGGAAAGAGCTCTACTGAAAAGTCTCTAACCTGTCAAGAGACTGGAACAAAGCGCATCTGCCGACGCAGGACAACGTTCTTTCTGTCCCGACAGGGTCTGACAGCATCAGCGACTGAAATCCACACTATCGCCAGGCAGCATGTTCACGCAGCGACAGCCCGGCACCTGGGCAGCCAGAAACTTCTGAAATTCCTCTGTATCCTGGGCAAGAATGGGGAAGGTGCCCCAGTGCATGGGAATGACATGGGCACACTTGAGCAGTCCGCAGGCCATGGCTGCCTGTCTGGCGTCCATGGTATAGACACCGCCCACAGGCAGAAGTGCCACATCAATGGGGTAGAGCCTGCCCCACAGGGACATGCCACTGAACAGACAGGTGTCGCCCGCATGATAGACCACAAGCCCGTCCGGCATGGTAATGATGTAACCTGCAGGAGCACCGGACATACTGGAATGGTAGGCCTGGGTCATAGTAATGCGAGCCCCCTTGCATTCCACCGTTCCGCCCATGTTGAAGCCGCCGAAGATAATCTGTTCCTGTGGCACGCCTGCCTGCTGCAGACGCTCTGCTGTCCCCACTATGGCTCCGAGCTGCGCGCCCGTCCGCTGACAGATGTCTGCAGCCGACCCGGTATGATCGGCATGATCGTGGGTCACAAGAACAAGATCTACACGGCCTTCTTCGGCCTGGGCTGCCAGCCTGTCATCGGTAAAAAAGGGATCGATAACTATGGAAACCTCGGGGGATTCCAGTTTGAACGCTGCATGACCGAGCCAGGTAATGGTACTCATGACACTCTCCTTACTCTCATTGTTTTCCGCACTGCCAGCACCCCGATTCCGTCCGATCTGAAGACAGGAGGAAGGCAGGGGGCGTACAAAAGGACAGGAGAGGGCTTCTCACGTCCCTTGGCAGAACATGAGGGAGCGCCTCTCCCGTCCCTGTCAGATTTGCCTAGAAAAGGCCCTTGAGCAGATTGCCGCCCCTGGGAACAAGGGACTTGACGCCGTCCTGGGCATTTCTGGGCGTCTCCAGCAACTGCCGACCCATGTTCTTCATGAGCTTTTCCACGTCAACACTGTAGGAAATATCACTCAGAGGGCCATGAATCTTCAGGGGGATGGTCCTCCCCTGCACACGGACTTCGGCCGTTGCGTCTATTCTCTTGGCCAGATAGTTCACGTCGCCCTGACCTGTTCCTTCCAAACCCTTGCTGTCCAGGCTGGCCTGCCACCGGCAGTGGCCGTCTGTCAGGGTAAAGGGGACAGTCACGCGATCTATGCGTTCCGGAACAACGACAGAGGCAAGCTGCTTGGTATTCCTGATGGCCCTGGTGATGCCGGCAATGGTCACGTTGCTCAGGGCTATCTGGCCCTTGCCACTGGCTGTTTCAGCAATTTCCCTGCTGTCACTGCCCTGGGCCCGCAGATTCCACTGCAGATTGCCACTGCCTGCCATGCCGAAGTCCTGACCTGCGGCCTTCTGCACGGTGCTGAGGGCAAGATTCCTGATGGACCCGGAGGTACGCCAGCTCTTGTCCGGCAGATTGATGTCTGCCCGGCCATCCAGCACACCGCTGCCGTCAATGGTTGCCTTCAGGGGCGTAATGGCATAGCGGCCTTCCTTGCCAGAGACCGTGCACTGCACCTTGCCCAGACGCACTCCATTATAAAGAATGGTGTCGCAGGCCAGACTCAGATTCACAACCGGCAGACTGGTAGAGGCAGAAGCAGGTTCCTGCTCTGCCGAGGCTGCAGCCTTGCGCTTGTCTGCCGCTTCGCTCTTGGCCTGCGAAGAGCCCATGAGAGCATTGACGTCCAGGGTGTCACAGTGGAGCGAGCCCTTGATCTGCAGGGGTTCACCCCCTGCCAGCAGATTGCCTTGTGCCTGCATCTTGTCCAGGGATGCCGTAAAGGAAGGCACCTCGACGACCGTGTCCCGGACAATGGTCTTGCCCCGCAGGGTGAGATGCTGCACACCGTTCAGGCCCTGGTTCATCTTGTCCGGAGAGGCATCCAGGGCAAGATCGCCTTCAAAGGCCAGCATGTCCTTGAGGCTGCCCGCGCCAGAGATTGCCGCCTTGGCATGGGGGATGGCCACTTCGCACTTTTCCACCTTGAAGGCCTGGGTATCCAGGGCATAGGAACCCGCAAAGTTCAGACTGGCGGGCCCGAGCTTCTTGTCATACAGGCCGGCGATGGGACTCACCGTGAGCTGCAGGCCGGACACGTGCACCTGGGGCAGCTTCATGTCCACACTGCCCTGCAGAGCAAGATTGGCTTCCATGTATTCGCCGGAAACCTTCTGCATGGCGGCCACAAAATCGCACTTGACGTCGCCGGCCTTGTTCGTCCCTATGTCGCGCACAGACAGGTGGATGCCGGAAAGTGTCACCTTGTCGCCACTGGCCATGTCCACGACAACCCTGCCGTCCTGCATGACCAGACGGGAAAGCTGCACCGGCAGGGACTGAGTTCCCTGTCCGGCTGGTTCGGAGCCTTGCTGACTGTCCTCGGCCCCTGTCTTCTGTTCAAAGGACTTGGCAGCCTGCCCGGCGCTCTGCCGGTAATGGATGACCGGCCCCTCCAGGTGCACTTCCTCAATCTGCGGCACTCCGCTTAAAATGGAGCCCAGATTGACGGAAGCATAGCCGCCCCTGGCGGAGAAGGACAGGTCCGATGCCTCGTCCCCCCAGCGCACGCCTTCAAAGCGCACGCCCAGCGGCATGAGGGAAATGGAGGGCGGAGCACTGAAGGTCAGCGAGCGGCCCGTTGATTTCTGGGAGACCTCGTCTGCATAGGCAAGCACCTTTTCCAGAACAGTCGGACCTGCGACAAAGAAGACTGCAACGAGAAGAAGGAGTGCGGAACCAAGGCTCAGCAAAGCAAACTTGAAAACTCTGGGAACGGCCATACATCCTCCGGATGAAGCGGACAAATCTCCCTTTTGTCTGAAGGGCTCGCGTGCCCATGTCTTCGCAGCAGGACAGGGGCACGGAACCCGGAAAAGCAGCGTTCGTGACAGCCGTCAGTCTAGAGATTGGCAGCGTACCAGTCTCCAGCCAGACGCAGTCCCTGACGCACATCATAGTGCGGGTCGTAGCCCAGCAGATTGCGTGCCTTGTCTATGTTGGCCAGAGAGTGGCGGATATCGCCGGCGCGGAAGTCGCGGTGCACAGGTTCCATGTCGGCAACTTCCGGCTTGTGACGCACAACTTCTTCCCTGATCAGGTAGAACAGCTCATTGAGGGTTGTTCTCTGTCCGAAGGCCACGTTGTAGACTTCATTGCGGGCCTTTTCTTCGGCAAAGCTGGCCAGAAGATTGGCCTGAATGACATTGTCTATGTAGCAGAAGTCGCGGCTTGTTTCGCCGTCACCGTTCACATAGACAGGTTCCTTGCGCAGCATGCAGGCAAACCACTGGGGAATGACGGCCGCATAGGCTCCGAAGGGATCCTGACGCTGACCAAAGACGTTGAAGTAGCGCAGGCCCACCATGGTGAAGCCGTAGCAGCGAGCGAAGACATCGGCATAGAGCTCGTCCACATACTTGGTGACAGCATAGGGAGAGAGCGGACGACCTATGTGATCTTCCACCTTGGGCAATTCGGGAGAGTCACCGTAGGTAGAGGAAGAGGCTGCATAGACAAAGCTCTTGACTCCGGCATCACGGGCAGCCACCAGCATGTTGATGAAGCCTGTGATGTTGCAGCTGTTGGTCAGCAGGGGATCCTCTATGGATCTCGGCACGGAGCCTAGCGCTGCCTCGTGGAGCACATGGTCCACGCCCTTGCAGGCTGCCTGGCAGGTCTCGATGTCGCGGATGTCACCCTTGATGAAGGTAAAGCGGCTCCAGGCCTCGGGGCCGACCAGGGCCTCCACCATGTCAAGGTTCTTCTGATAGCCCGTCAGAAAATTGTCCAGACCGACAACCTTCTGTCCGAGCTTGAGCAGCTGCTCAATCAGATTGGAGCCTATGAAGCCGGCACATCCTGTCACAAGCCAGCAGGAAGGCTCCTTCTGCATGTCGGCACACAGCTGTTCATATGTATGGTTCTGCATAAGATATTCTCCTGTTTCTGTTTGGAGAGCGCAGTGCTCCTTGTGTCTGTATCTCAAGGCTAAAAGGGCAAAGGAACTGCCTGCCTCCCTTCTGCCGGGGCTCTTCCGAAGACCAGAAGGGGCAGAAGCGATGGAGCCAGATGCACACGGATTCCAGAAGACGGGTGCCAGGCACCCTGTTCCTGCTGTGTCTCTCCTGCCGTAAATATTCGGAAAGTTTTGACTGGATTATGATTCCCTGCTCAAAACATTGGCACAGGACAGGGAAAAAATCCAGCTCCCGGCAGCTGCTCGGTGTTCGGCCTCCAGTCCTGACCAGGCAGGAGTGTAAAATTTTTCATTGTTGTTTTCAAAGACTTGTATTGTCCCCTTCCCATGAGCGGCTGCCTTGTGATAGGAGCTTGCCAACTCGCAGTACGAGACAGGGCCATTCCCTTGCAATGTACAGGTTTTGCATGCCCGAACTGCATCAGGCTGGAACCTCTCTTGCATGGATGCATTGTGTCCTGCCTGTCTGTCCGCCTGGACAGTTCTTCAAGCCCAATCCACCAAGATCACGAGGCAAGCCTGCACGGCAGGCTCTCAAGGAACGGCTATGCGCATCTGTGTACTCGGCAATCAGTCCCGGGCCGTCTTTCTTTTCTGGCGCGTGCTCATGAATGAAGCACGTGCCCGGGGACACAGCGTTCTTTGTCTCGTCCCTCAGGGTGACGAGAAAAGTGACAAGGATATCGAAGACCTGGGTGTCAGTATCCGTCACTATTCCCTTGATCGCAAAGGCATCAACCCCTTGCGTGACGTACGAACCTTTCTGGATCTGAAACGAATTTTTCACGAGGAACAGATAGACCTGCTCTTTGCCACGACCATCAAGCCGGTCATCTACGGATGCATTGCTGCCCGTCTCGCAGACATTCCTCATGTCTATGCCACCATCACCGGCCTTGGCTATGCCTTTGAAGCAGACAGTTTCCTGAAGAAAATCGTGCACGCAGTCAGTGTCGTCCTGTATCGCACGGCGCTCTCCCGCATAGAAGGTGTCTTTTTTCAGAACAGGGACGATGCTCGGCTCTTTCGCTCCTGCGGCATCCTGACCGACGCCTCCCGCGTGCTCTTTGCCAGGGGCACCGGCGTGGACACGGCACGCTTTCCCGTGCAGCCGCTGCCGGACACCTCGCAGGGCCTGGTCTTTCTCACCGTGGGCCGGCTGCTCATTGCCAAGGGCTTTTGCGAGTTCGCCGAGGCTGCGCGCAGAGTGAAGAAGAAATACCCCCAGTGCCGCTTCCAAATCCTGGGCCCCCGCGAACAGGGCCTGGGCAGCATCTCCGATGAGCGGCTGCAGCAATGGAAGGAAGAGGGCGCCGTCGAATACCTGGGCGCGACCAGTGACGTGGTGCCCTATGTGCGCAACTGCCATGTTGTGGTTCTTGCCTCCTGGCGAGAAGGCATTCCCACGGCCATCATGGAAGCCATGAGCATGGGCAGGGCCTGCCTGGTCACGGATGTGCCCGGATGCCGCGAAGCCGTGACCGACGGGGACAACGGATTTCTTGTGCCCGACAAGGATCCGGCTGCACTGGCCGAGGCCATGGAGCGCTTCATCTGCCAGCCCGAGCTTCTGCAGACCATGGGCAAGCGAGGCAGGGAACTGGCCGAACAAACTTTTGACGCACATGTTGTTGCCACAGGGATTCTGCAGGATATGCACGTCCCTGCATCCCCCTTTGAAGGAAACAACCATCATGATAAGTAATTATCGCAGAGGACTGCTGCAGGCCATAGACGTTCTGTGCATTCTCATTGCCCTTTTCGCCTGCGAACTGCTGACCATTCTCCCTGGTCTGAACATTTTTGAAGACTACACCGGTGCCTGTCTCTTTACCTTCTTCTTCTATCTTCTGTTCTTCTACATTCTGGACGTCTACAATGTAGGCAACGAAGACTTCAAGGAGACCATAGGCAGAGTGGCCGTCGCCTGCCTTCTCGGCATCATCAGCTCGGCAACGGCGTCCTATGCCTTTCAGCACTGGCGCTTTGACAGAAGCACCATCAGCCTGCTCTTTGCCATATCCTTTATCCTCTGCCTTTCCTGGCGCTATATCTATTACCGCAATGCCGACAGGGTGACACACCCCCTGCGCATCCTGCTTGTCGGCGTGGACAGGGCAGGCAAGGTACGCCAGCTGCTCAACGAGGGACTGCCCCAGGCAAAAATCATAGGCTATGTCGGCGAAAAGGACATGGATCCCGACGCCGGCCCCTGCCTCGGTGCTCCGTTCTTTGTGCTGGAAGCGGCCAAGGAACACGGGGCAACCATGATTCTGCTGCTGCCCGACGCGCCCATTGACGACGACATTGCCCATGCTCTGCTGGAAGCCAAGCTCCACGGTGCCATGGTCGTCGACATCCGCAGTTTCTATGAACACGTGGTCAAGAGCCTGCCCATCTCGCAGATCACGGAAGAATGGCTCCTGCAGAACGAAGGCTTCAATCTCAATACCAGAGGCTCGCTGCGCCGTCTCAAAAGAGCTCTGGACGTTCTCATTTCCATCGTGCTGCTCATTCCTGCAGCACCCATCATGCTGCTGACCGCCATTGCCATTCGCCTGGATTCCAAGGGCCCCATCATCTACAAGCAGGACAGGGTAGGGCTCTTCGAGAAGGAATTCACGGTCTACAAGTTCCGCTCCATGCGCACGGACGCAGAGAAGAACGGTGCGGTCTGGGCCAGGGAGCATGATGACCGCATTACCCGTGTGGGCCGCTTCATCCGCAAGGTCCGCATAGACGAGCTCCCCCAGATCTGGAACATTCTCAAGGGCGACATGAGCTTCATTGGCCCGAGGCCGGAGCGCATGACCTTTGTGGAAAACCTCAAGAAGGAAATCCCCTATTACAGCCTGCGCCATACGGTCAAACCGGGACTCACAGGCTGGGCCCAGGTCTGCTATCCCTACGGCGCCTCGGTGGAAGACTCCCTGCGCAAGCTTGAGTACGACCTGTACTACATCAAGAACATTTCCATTCTTCTCGACATCACCATCATTCTCAAGACCATAGGTGTTGTCCTCTTCCCCAAGGGCGCCCGCTAGGCCCCGGGAACTGCACAGACACCCCTTTTCCAGTCCCTTGCCATGCACAAGACCCTCCAGGCACCATCCCTTCGATGACGCCTGGAGGGTCTTTTCTTTTGGCCAGAGATGAACAGGAACGGCTTGCGGGCCTTCCTCAAAGGACAGCCAGGGCAATGAAAAAGGGCTTTACTGACGTTTTTTGTCAATAAAGCCCTGAATATGCTTTGTGGCGGAACGGAAGGGACTCGAACCCTCGGCCTCCGGCGTGACAGGCCGGCGTTATAACCGTCTTAACTACCGTTCCGCAGTGCGCTGGTGGGCAGTGCAAGACTTGAACTTGCGACCCCCGCCGTGTGAAGGCGATGCTCTACCAGCTGAGCTAACTGCCCAACGCAGGTAGACATAGTACGTATGACATGCCTTGTTGTCAACACTTTGTCGCCCACTTTTTCAGAAAATATCACGAACAGGCATGTCCCTCATGCGCTGTCAGGCAGCTTCCCGAACCGCATGGGGAACATGCCTGCACATTGCACAAACAAAAAGAGCATATCCTGAATCGCAGCAATTCGGGATATGCTCTGTTTCCTGAAAAAGTGGCGGAACGGAAGGGACTCGAACCCTCGGCCTCCGGCGTGACAGGCCGGCGTTATAACCGTCTTAACTACCGTTCCGCAATGCGCTGGTGGGCAGTGCAAGACTTGAACTTGCGACCCCCGCCGTGTGAAGGCGATGCTCTACCAGCTGAGCTAACTGCCCAACGCAAGAATTTATATTATTCAGAATTGGCCTCATCTGTCAATACTTCGAGCGCGACTTCTGCAATTTTTGGTGGAGACTCCCTGAAGATCTGGTCTTTGCCGGCTGTTATTGACTGGCTGACAAGACAGGCGAGGAGGGCAGGGGAGTTGCCCCCTTGCCTGCCCCGAGGCGCTGATGTCCGCCTGTCCGCATCCCCCAGCCACTGGGCTTCGTGGCCTTTCGACAAGATTCTGCAACGGGAGAGCTGTCTGCATAGATCAAAAACATTAATATTTTTAAAGTATTATCCAAATACTTGCCGAAATTTTTTGTTGAAAAAGTGTTACAGAGGGCATATCAGGGTGTGTTCATTTTCCTCCTGAGGTCGTCATGTCCTTCCGCCCCTTCTTCAGCTCTCTGCTGCTGTTCCTGCTGTGTGCAGCCCCTGCCAGCGCGCTTGACTCGTCTGCTTCATCCTATGCCCCCTCCACTTCCGGTTCGTCCGGACCGTCCACCATATCCAGTCAGGCCCGCTCATCCGTCGTGATACCCTCCCGGGCACCCTCCGTGAGTTCATCCGCCACGCTGCCATCCGACAGGTCATCAGCCGACTTTACCCCGTACATGGGAGCACAAATCACCAGCCAGCGCATGGGAGAAAACCTCTGCGCCATTACCTTTGACGACGGCCCCTCCGTGTACACGCCACACCTTCTCGACATGCTTGATGCCTACGAGATAACGGCCACCTTCTTCATGCTCGGTAAAAACGCCCAGCATTACCCCGATATTGTCCGCCGTGTGGTGGAAGAGGGACATGAGGTCGCAAGCCATTCCTTTTCGCACCCCAACTTCAAGCACATTTCCGTGCAGCGCAGGACAGAGGAGCTGAGCAGGACCAATGACATCCTGCGTTCCCTTGGCGCCAATCCCGTTCTCTTCAGACCTCCCTATGGCGCCAAGGACGGCAAGGTTGTTGAAATTGCCAGGCAGCTCGGCCTGCGGGTCGTGACCTGGTCCTATGATACCCTGGACTGGAAGAGCCTTCCCGAAGACTACACCAAGCTCGTGAATGCCAGCGGCAAGGTTGCAGCGCCTGGACACCTGCGCGGCATCTTTCTCTTTCATGACATTCACAAAACGACGGTTGACGACCTGCCGCGCATTGTTGCCCAGCTCAGGGCCGGAGGCTGTCAGCGCTTTGTGAGCGTCAGCGACTATATGAACGAGACCTTTCTCGATCCCGAGCCGCCGCTGCTGATGACGCCGCGACCACGCCCCGCTTCCCGAGCCAAAAAACAGCAGCCGCAGACAGCCGTTTCTCGAGGTTCAGAGACAGGCTCTCTGCCTGCCGGCACATCTTCCATGCCCCTGCACACACCCACTGCCTTGCCCGTCACGACACCCACAGCCACGGAACGCCCCATCTGGATGGCAGGCACAGCCCCATGGAAAGGCTTTGTCGTGGATCCCATTGCAGTCCTGGGTTCCCAAAAAGAGCTGGCTGCCACCGAGCAGCATCGTTCGGTTCAGGAGCTTGTCCTGGAACTGGCCCAGTCCATTGTGAAGAAAGATGAGATTGCTTCAGCCAGAGTGCAGACAGCCCCCACAGCAAGCTTCCGCAAGGGCGCCGTCTTCACGGCTCCGCCCCCTGGCAGCAGATCCTTTCTCCTGTGTCCTGTGACGCCCGAGTGGACTGTCCGTCAGGACTGATGCTCTGAGCTGCCTTGCCGTACCTGAGGAATGAGCCGGACGCGAGGCCATAATGTTTCACGTGAAACATTAGCACCGACGACATTGCCCAAAGCTCAAAGGAAAGTCCCCCACAGCCACAGGCTGAGGGGGACTTTCTGTTTCTTTCTGCCCGGGGGCAGGGGCTGAACTCTACAGACTCAGTCAGACTCATCAGGCCAGACGCATCTTGAAATCCTCGTAACCAAAGACGTGGAGCAGGGTGAAGACGTCCTCTCCTGTACTGCCATCGACCAGGCCTATGGACGGCAGACGCAGACCGTTGAAGGTCGTTGTCTTGACCATGCTGTAAATGGCCATGTCCTGAAGCAGCAGGCGCTGGCCAATGCGCAGTGGTGCGGCAAAGCCGTACTCTCCAAGCACATCGCCGGCCAGGCAGCTCTTGCCGCCCAGACGACAGCGGTAGGTCCCCTGTTCAGGGTCCGTTGCCATCTTGAGACCATCCCCATGCTCATAGATTATGTTGGGACGGTAGGGCATTTCCAGCACGTCCGGCGTATGGCAGGCTGCGGAGATGTCCAGCTGCACCAGGGGCATGTCCGCCTCGGTAATATCCAGCACCGTTGCCACCAGGACACCGGCATTCAGGGCCACTGCCTCGCCCGGCTCCACATAGATCTGCGCATCCCAGCGCTGTGCCAGATGTGTCAGCGTGGAGCACAGAAGATCCAGGTCGTAATCATCACGCGTGATGTGATGACCACCGCCCACATTGATCCAGCGGCACTGCTCCAGGAAGGGCGCAAAGTGTTCCTCCACCGCATGAGCCGTACGGGCAAAGGCATCGGAGTTCTGTTCGCACAGAGTATGGAAGTGCAGGCCGCTGATGCCTTCCTTCATGATATCGTCCGGCAGATGCCTGCGGCGTATGCCGAGACGCGACCCTGGAGAGCAGGGATCGTACATGGGCACCGTCCCTTCGGAATGCTCGGGATTGATGCGCAATCCCACCTCGATGGGGCGGCTGCTCTGCTCGACAAGAGGTCTGAAGGTGCGCCACTGCCGCACGGAATTGAAGACTATGCTGTCTGCAATCGTGGTCAGTTCACGCACTTCGTCTTCTGTCCAGGCTGCAGCAAAGGCATGGACTTCGCCGCCGAATTCTTCCCGGCCAAGTCTGGCCTCGTCCACACTGCTTGCACAGGTTCCCCAGAGGGGCCCCTCGAAGGCACGGGACAGGATGGAGAAGGTCTTCCAGCAGGCATAGCTTTTCAGGGCCAGGAGCACCCTGGCTCCCGTGCGCTCCTGCACAGAAGCCAGAATGGCGGCATTGTGCCTGAGCCTGTCCATGTCTATGACAAAGCACGGAGAAGGCACCTGGCTTCCCAGCAGCATCTGTTCGTGTGCCATGGGACTAGACCGACTCCTTGCCCGTCACGTCAACGCAGGTCCAGGGCAGGCCGTATTCGGCAAGATCCTTGAGGAAGGGATCGGGATCGTTCTGTTCCATGTTCCACACGCCGGGACGCAGCCACTGGCCTTCGCACATCATCTTGGCACCGACCATGGCCGGAACGCCCGTGGTGTAGGAGATGGCCTGGGAGCCGACTTCGGCGTAGCAGTCCTCGTGGACGCAGACATTGTAGATGTAGACGCTCTTTTTCTGGCCGTCCTTCAGGCCCTGCATGACATTGCCGATGCAGGTCTTGCCCCTGGTCAGAGGTCCGAGGGTGGCCGGATCCGGCAGCAGGGCCGCCAGGAACTGGATGGGCACAATCTTCTGGCCCTTGTAGTCCACGGGATCGATGCGGGTCATGCCCACATTTTCCAGAATGGAGAGGTGCTTGAGATAGTTGTCGGAGAAGGTCATCCAGAAGCGGGCCCTCTTCAGTCCCTTGAGGTTCAGGGCCAGGGATTCCAGTTCCTCATGATACATGAGGTAGCACTTCCTGGGACCGATGCCGTCCGGGAAGTCGTAGTTCATGGACCAGGACAGGGGATCGGTGTGCACCCATTCCCCGCGTTCCCAGTAGCGGCCACGGGCCGAGACTTCACGGATGTTGATTTCGGGATTGAAGTTCGTGGCAAAGGGCTGTCCGTTATCGCCGGCATTGCAGTCGATGATGTCCAGCACGTGCACTTCGTCCAGTTCGTGCTTCAAGACCCAGGCGGCAAAGACATTGGTCACGCCGGGATCAAAGCCGGAGCCGAGCAGGGCGGTCAGGCCCTTCTCGCGGAAACGGTCATTGTAGGCCCACTGCCACTTGTATTCAAACTTGGCCGTATCCAGCGGTTCGTAATTGGCGGTATCCAGGTAATGCACGCCGCATTCCAGGCAGGCGTCCATGATGTGCAGATCCTGATAGGGGAGCGCGATGTTCAGCACCATGAACGGTTTCACGGCACGGATGAGGGCGCACAACTCGGGAACGTTGTCTGCATCAACCTGTGCGGTTTCAATGGTCACGCCGTAGCGCTGCTTGACAGAATCGGCAATGGCCTTGCAACGAGACTCTGTGCGGCTTGCCAGGGTAATCTTGCCAAAAGCGCCCTTGAGGGACGCCTGAGCACACTTGTGTGCAACGACACTTCCTACGCCGCCGGCGCCAATTATCAAGATGTCTACTGCCATGTTTTTTCCTCCAGGGGCCAGGTGTTGGGGGGTATACTCATGCTTTCATCAAGACACAGGACCTGGGTATAGCGCCCGGACCTGCGAGCCTCGTCGAGTTGTTCCTGAGCCTTCTGCCTGCATTCGTGGCAGGCATTGCGAGGGATCAGAACGCACAAGGAATGAGGTGTCCTTGAAGAATGTGTCTGCCAGGTTGCAAAACCATGACAGGCCGGACACAATTTGTACCGTACCTTCTGCTGTTCGCTGATGCCGTCCGTATCATAGTAGATGTGCCGGTCCTGTACCCAGAAGCCGTGATCCTCTCGGCCCTCGTGGGGCATGCGTGGGGGCTTGAAGTACTGACCGAGCACGCGGTCGCTCACCCACTCTATATAGGCGGTAATCTTGTCGGACTGCCGGGTCACGTCTTCCCGCCAGTCGGGTTCGCGTATGTCCGTGGCCGGCAGGCCTGCCAGGGCCAGACAGATGCCCATGTTGACATAGGGCAGGGCACCGCGGATGGCGTATCCGCCTTCCAGGACAGCAATGTCTGGATTGAGACGCGCATTGAGCGCTGCATACCCCTGGGCCGTCAGAAGCTCATTGGCCAGGGGATCCGTGAAATGATTGTCCTGTCCGGCAGAATTGATCACGAGATCAGGCTTGAAATCCCGCAGTATGGGGAGCACCACGTGCTCTATCACGTACAGATAGCCTGCATCCGATGTGCCCGGGGGCAGGGGAATGTTGACAGTCCGCCCGAGCGCCGCAGGGCCGCCACTCTCCTCTATGAATCCCGTGCCGGGATACAGGGTGCGGCCGTCCTGGTGCAGAGAGATGAAGAGCGTATCGGGATCGTTCCAGAAGATGTCCTGGCTTCCGTCGCCGTGATGAACATCCGTGTCCACGATGGCAAAACGCAGAGGTCTGCCCGAGGGATGCCGGTACTGCGAGCGTATCCAGGCCAGCATGAGGGCTTCATTGTTGATGTTGCAGAAGCCCCTGTTGCCGTGCACGACACGCATGGCATGGTGTCCCGGAGGCCGCACTAGGGCAAAAGCCTTGCGTTCCCTTTTCTCCAGGACCAGTCGTGCGGCAGTAATGGCGCCGCCGGCAGCCGCCAGATGGGAATCTGTGACCACTGCTCCAATGGACGGCAGGCAGAAATGCACTCTGGCCACATCCTCGAGAGGCATGAGCTCGGGACGGTACTCGTGTATGCCCTCGATATCAAAAAGCCCTTCTTCCGTGAGCTGATCCCTTGTATAGAGCAGGCGTTCCTCGCGCTCGGGGTGGGTCGGAGAAATGGCCCAGTCAAAGGCCGGAAAGAACACCACACCCAGCGAGGTCCTGGCCCTGCTCAGCTGCTCATTGCTCATACGAGATTCCTTTCCCCTGCAAAAAAGTCTCTGCAGGCTTGTCTGCCCAATGCCCGTGTCCTGTGCGGCACAAAAAGGGCAAGGCCGTATACCCCTTTCGGCGAAAGGGATCGGAGCCCTGCCTGTGCCAGGCTCCCCTGTTCTGCCGAAGGCGCGGGACAGGAAAGCCTGTGCCCTGTGCCGGCAGAACAGAGGCAGGAGACGGACTAATCATCGTCTCCAGAGATATTTTCAAAGATGTCCAGTCCGTAACGGATATTGGACACCATGCTGCTGAAATGGGATGCTGCCGAAACAAGATCCAGGTTCGTCCTGGCCAGAACGCAGAACATGTGCTCGCCGCCACCGGAAATGACAATCACGGCGCCGCCGGCATTCTGCGGGTGCCTGAACGCGGTCATGTAGACAAGTTCCGAGTCGCCGCCAGCGAACATGGGCTCCATCCAGTCAAAGTTGTCCTCCTGGGCTGCCTGCAGGAGCTGTGCGTCGACCTCGGTGTCGGCAGTGACAGGACGCAGACTGATCTGTCCGGTATTTTCAAAAAGATAGATTTCCTGCATGGTTCCTCTCTGGGCAGCGAACAGGAAGCTGCCCTGGACACGGATGTTGATGAGAAACTTGGCAGCGCAAGCTGTTCCAAGCACCACTACTGCACAAGACCCAAGCCCGGTCTGTGTGCCGCTATTGCCTCAAGACAGGCAGCGAGCACCTCTTCCCTGGGACGGCCTGCATCAAGAAGACATACTCTAGAAGGGGCCTGTTCGGCAATGAAGAGGAATCCTTTCCGTACAGCCTCATGGAAGCTCAACTGCTCGTCATCTATGCGTCCTTCCCCGGTACACCCCGTCTGCCTGCGGCGCTCGGCCACACGCCTGAGCCCCTCCTGCACAGGCAGGTCCAGAATGAGGGTCAGGTCCGGCTCAAGGTCTCCGGTGGCCGACTTGTTCAGGGTGCGCAGCATGTCCAGGTCAAGGTGCCTGGCAAAGCCCTGATAGGCGAGGGTGGAATCCGTAAAGCGGTCACAGAGCACAATGGCTCCGTCCGCAAGGGCAGGACGAATGACTTCGGCCACGTGCTGGGCCCGGTCTGCAAGAAAGAGATGCAGCTCTGCCAGCGGATCAAGACGAGTCTGGGCGCTGAGCAGAAGACTGCGCAGCTGCTGGCCGAGCGGGCAGCCGCCTGGCTCCCGTGTCCGGCAGACCTTTTCTCCACAGGAGGTCAGATGCCTGGCCACGGCTTCTATGGCCGTGGTCTTGCCCGCACCTTCAACACCTTCAAAGGTTATGAACATGGTCGTTCCCCCGATACCTTTGATCTACAATCCGAGCAGAGAGCCTGGATGCATCTGTGTGACGGTCCCCTCTTCCTTCCTGCCCTGGGATTTGCCGGCACTCCTTGTGCCCTGGCTTCGCTCGGCAGAGGGCTGGATGCGTCTGCGGGGACGCACCTGCTCCTGGGTTCCGAGCCATGGGGCCGGTTCCGCAGGTGCCGCGTCTTCTGGTGCAAGGGTTGCGGCTTCTTCCTGCAAGCTGGCCAGATAGGATTCCGAAGCCCAGAAGGCTTCTTCAGAGGGCAGCTGCGCGTCCGGACCATCGGGAGGCGTTTCCCTGTGCCGGACAGTGTGGGAGCCGGTCGCAGGGGCCATGGCGGTCCCCTGAGCGCCAGGCGTCCCGGGAGCCTGACTTCTGCACAGGCGGCCGTCCTGCGGTCTGTATGCTTCTCCGAAACCGCTGTCAGCAGGGCAGGAGGGCTGCGCAGCCCTGGTTGCGAACTGCTGTGCTGGCTGCTGCCCCGGCATGGAGTCCTGCACGCCCTGTGCGACAGGCTGGCTCACAGGCGATCCTTCTCCCCGTGCACCATCCTCTCCGGCGAGGGAAGCGGTAGTCACGGGCTTGAACAGGGCCCTGCCAAACTCCCTTTGCATGGGCGTAAACTGGCCTTCCTGCAGCTGTTCAAAGAGGCCGGCCATCGTATTGAGCTTGGCATCGAGATAGTCCGCGCTGGAAAGCACCACGGCCTCCATGGTGGCAGGCTCCTTGACGGCTCCATAGTCAATGCGGCCGTGATGGCTCAGGATCAGGTGAAAGAGATGGTCCTTCAGGGGTCCGGGCAACTCTGCCTTCTGACAGTAGGGCTCAAGCATGGCAACACCCAGCACGATATGGCCTATAAGATTGCCCTGCGTGGTATAGGACACCTCAAAGACATCCGTCGCCATCTCCCGCACCTTGCCAATGTCGTGAAAGAGCGCTGCCGTGAGCAGGGCAGGCCTGTCAAGCGCGGGGAAGAGCTCCGTCAGGGCCTGGCAGACCCTGCAGACCTCCAGCGTGTGGGCCACAAGCCCCCCGCGTCCCACATGGTGGACAGCTCGCGCCGCAGAGGCATTGAGAAAGGCCTGCCTGTTCGCCTCCTCGTCAAAGTAGGCATGCACAAGCCGCTCCCAGGGGCTTCCTGCCACAGCCTGATCCACAAGCTGCATGAGTTCCTGCATCAGCGCTTCCCCGTTGTAGGGCGAGGGCGGCACGTAGTCCTCAAGGCGCAGCACGGCCTTCTCCTCGTCGGTCAGGATCTGCAGGACGTCTATGCGCAGCTGCTTCGTGTCCCTGTAGAAGTTGACCTGGCCACGCACTCGGACAAAGACGCGGCTCTCAAGGTTTTCAGGAGAAAGGACGCCGTTCACGGCCCAGATCTTGGCCTGCACGGAGCCTGTGACATCGTTGAGGGTCAGGGACCAGTAGGGATTGGAGTTCTTGTCCGTTCCCTTGTTGACATCGGATGTCACAAAAATGCCTTCGACATTCTGGTATTTCTCAACCATGTCCTGAATAAAATTGCCTTTCTGCAGCATAGTCATTGCACATGGACATATATCCCCGGCACGGACGATATATGAAGGACTGTGCTCCTCCCTGATCTGTTTCCCTGACTGTCCATCAATGATGGTCGTCTGCAATTGAGTGTCTGCCCCGATGTTCGTCAGCATGTCCAAGATGGTACCCATCAGGCTGCGCGCCATCTTGCAGGCACCAGCAAAAGAAGCCCTGTTCCATCACAGGGACAGATAGTGTCAGCAAATGCGTGCCCGGTACCGGCACAGACGCAAAGTACATTCTGCCAAGGATGCACGGCTCCTTGAGCGAGAACAGAGTTAACATATTGAATAGACTTGCTATAATAGGCCATTGACAATTTTGCAAGCCTCTCTCCGCTGCCGGCCTCCCGGCGGCTGCACCTGATTCAGGAACCTGGAGCCCTGCCCCGATGTGCGGGACAGGCCGACACGCAACGCCCCTGTCAGGAACAGTGCCGGCAGCAATGGCTCCGGCAGGGACATGTTCTGCTGAACGCTTGCATCCCTGCCCGCCTGCAGGCCCCTAGGGGAAGACAACGAGCCCTGCCCAGTCTCTTGCCTGTCTCCTGCCAAGGCTCTATGCTCCCGGGGACAGACACGCAGGACAGGCTTGCAAGAACAGACACGCAGCCAGGATTGTCCTGCCTCCTGCAGCCAGCCGGCACGCAAGCCTGAAGGCCTCTTGCAGGGGTTCACTTCCAGACCCACCACAAGGAGGGGCGCTTCCTGCCAGCCTGCTTGCAGGAGACACCGCGCCGATATCGAGTGATGAAAGTACTTCTGACCAATGACGATGGTATCCATTCCCGGGGCCTCATGGCTCTCTACACAGCCCTGCGCGAGCGCGGCCACACGGTCAATGTCGTGGCTCCCATGGAGCAGCAGTCCGGTGTCGGCCACTCCCTGACAGTCTTTGATCCTCTGCGGGCCGTCCGCTTCAGTCAGCCGGGTTTTCAGGGCATGGGCCTTTACGGAACGCCCACGGACTGCGTGAAGCTCGCCCTGAGCACACTTGTGGAGAACAGGCCGGATCTCGTGATGAGCGGCATCAATGCCGGTGCCAATGTGGGCCCGGACATCCTGTACTCCGGGACCGTGGGCGCTGCCACCGAAGCCTGCCACGAGGATCTGCCCAGCATGGCCATCTCGGACGACGAAGAGGATCCCGTTGACATCCTGGCCAAGGCCCGCCATGCCGTTGCCCTGGCCGAATCACTCAACTGGAAGGAGATCCCCACTCGCAGGGTCATCAACGTCAACTACCCCAAGGGACTGCTCTCTTCCAGCAAGGGCGTGCGCGTCTGCCCCCAGACCACGGCCGTCTGGAAAAACAGCTATCTCGAACGTCAGGATCCCAGGGGAGGGCGGTACTGGTGGCTCGTCGGCAGCATTCCCCCGGAAACCATCAATGCCGGCTCCGACAAGGATCTGCTCAATCGGGGCTATGTAACTGTCACACCCCTGTGCTTCAATTTCACGGACGAGACAGGTCTTGCGATTCTTGGCAGGGCTTCCATTCCGGAACCGAAGTAGATTTGGGGGGCAAAGGCCATGGCCTGGGCAAGCTGCGGCAGGGGAGGGTGGGGCATCCGTCCTTCCCGACCGGAGTGCTGGTGCAGGCAGACCGCTCCTCGCAGAGAGGAGACCGGCCCTGCACAAAGTTTTTCTCCTGCCCGCCTTTTTTGCGTAGCCATGCCTTGTCTAATGTGCTACCTAGCTCTCAGGCAAAGTTCATGGCAGAGGCCTGAAAACCCCACGCTCCAGCCAGACAGACGTGCTGTCCGGAGTGCAGGATGTCCTCTCATGTATTCACATATGTTTTTCCAGGAGGAATAACATGCCCCTTATCGGCCCAAAGAAAATGTTCCAGGCTGCCTACGAAGGACAGTTTGCCATCGGTGCATTCAACGTCAACAACATGGAAATCGTTCAGGGCATCATGCGTGCTGCCTCAGAGGAAAAATCGCCCTGCATCCTGCAGGTTTCCGCCGGTGCCCGCAAATACGCCGGCCAGACCTACATCATGAAGCTTGTGGAAGCCGCCCTGACCGAAGCGCCCGAAGTGCCCGTCTGCGTGCATCTGGATCACGGTCCGTCCTTTGAAATGTGCCGTGACTGCATTGACGGCGGCTTCACGTCCGTCATGATTGACGGTTCCGCCCTGCCGTATGAAGAAAACATCGCCCTGACCAAGAAGGTGGTGGAATACGCCCATCCCCGCGGTGTGTGGGTTGAAGCCGAGCTTGGCAAGCTGGCCGGCATAGAAGAACATGTTGTCTCCGAGGGACATCAGTTCACCGATCCTGACCAGGCTGTCGACTTCGTCGAAAAGACAGGCTGCGACTCCCTGGCCATCGCCATCGGCACAAGCCACGGTGCCTACAAGTTCAAGGGCGAACCCCATCTGGACTTTGCCAGACTGGAAACCATCACCAAGAAACTGCCCAACTACCCCCTGGTTCTGCACGGCGCTTCTTCCGTGCCCCAGGAATTCGTGGAACTGTGCAACAAGTACGGCGGCAATGTGGGTGGCGCCCGCGGCGTGCCGGAAGACATGCTGCGTCAGGCCGCCCGCCTGGGCGTCTGCAAAATCAACGTGGACACGGACATCCGTCTTGCCCTGACCGCATCCATCCGCCAGTACATGGTTGAGCATCCCGAAGCCTTTGACCCGCGTCAGTATCTGACTCCTGCCAGGGAAGCCGTGCGCAACATGGTTGCCCGCAAGATCCGTGACGTCATGGGCTCTTCCGGCAAGTCCGAACTGCTCTAATCTCTGCACAGGTCAGGGGGGACTCCCCTGACCAGCCAGAAAACTCTCGGGGGAACAGAAGACTGTCTTCTGTTCCCCTTTTTTGCGCCTTGAGATACAGAGACAGGAAAAGCAGTGGCTGTCTGACAAGAGACCCCGAACGCAATGTTCCACGTGAAACAATGTCGAACCAATGAGCACGATTTATAGCGGCTCCTTCGGCAGCAGGGATCGCACACAGATCCTGAAGTGTCCTCTGAGCATCAAAGAACAGCGGACAGACACAAGGTTGAAGGGCCACCCCGGCATTCCATGCAGGATGACTGCGTCCGAACGTCGAGGCAGATAGTGTCCACGATTGTGCACTGCGCTCCTAAAAAGAAGCGCGCAAAAAAAGGGTCGTCCACGATCAGGCGACCCAGCAATACAGCGTGTGTGACTCTGTGCATCTTCTGTCTCTAGAGCTAATCCAGGTTTTCTGCCCCGGTTTGAGTGCCAAACTGGACCGCAGGGCAATGTTTCACGTGAAACAGTACCCTGCCCGCTCGGACAAACTTCCTCTGCGACCTAGTCCAGTTCGGGAGTCAGTGCGGTCAAGTCGTATTCACTGCTCTCCACGATATCCGCTTCCACCATGGCTCCGGGTTCCACTCCGGGCCCGCTGACATAGCATATGCCATCAACATCGGGGGCCTGGAACCAGACCCGGCCATTATGCAGCCCAGGCCATTCGGGGTTGACGCTGTCCACAAGCACCTTCTGCACAGAACCGACTTGCTCTTCGAGCAGCTCACGGCTTATGTCCTGCTGCAGCTGCATGAGATGTGCCCGGCGCTCCTCCTTGACCGCATTTTCCACCTGATTGGGCAGGCTGGCCGCCACTGTGCCCTCTTCGGGCCAGAAGGTGAACACGCCAAGCTGGGTGAAACGCATCTCTTCCACAAAATTGCACAAGTGTTGGAAATGCTCGTCCGTCTCTCCGGGATAGCCCACAATGAAGGTGGTGCGCAGAGCTGCTTCAGGCAGGGCATCGCGTATGTCGCCACAGATCTTCCTGGCATCCACAGAAAAGGGGCGGCCCATCTGCCGCAGGATGTCCGGGTGGCTGTGCTGCAGGGGAATGTCAAAATAGGGAAGCAGGGCATCCACGTCCTTCACGGTCTGCAGCAGCTCGCTGGTAATGCCCCTGGGGTAGAGGTAGAGCATGCGGAGCCAGTCTATGCCCTCAATCTCGCCCAGTCTGTGCAGAAGAGAGGGAAAGGCCTGAGCATCTGGGCCGTGTTCCTGCGCATAATCTGTCAGGTCCTGGGCGATGAGCACCAGTTCCCGGACACCATTGCCTGCCAGATAGCGCGCTTCTGCAATGAGTTCGTCCTGCGGAGCAGAGTGCAGGGGGCCACGGATGGAGGGTATGGTGCAGAACGCGCAGCGGTGCCTGCAGCCTTCGCTGACCTTGAGATAGGCATAGGACGGCAGCGTGGACACAAGCCGCTGTCCGGGCTCATCTTCCCTGAACAGGCGTTTTTGGATGTACTCGGCCCAGTGCTCGCGTTCATTTGGCACAAGCCAGAGATCCACTTCGGGCATGCCCGTGGCCAGTTCATCAATGGGGTAGCGGCCGGCAAGACAGCCGGCCACCGCAAGCAGGGGCCTTTTTCTCCGCGCCTTGTCCCGTTCCTCGGCCACGGAGAGGATGGTCTGCAGCGATTCTCTGACTGCTGGCTCAATGAAGGCACAGGTGTTGATAAAGATCAGATCGGCGCTGCGTATGCTTTCCGTCAGACAAACGCTGCTGCCCAGCTGTCCCATGAGCTTTTCCGTATCCACCCTGTTCTTGGGACAGCCGAGACTGCGACACCAGACCTTGATTGTGCCTGTCGTCCTGCTGCGTCCTTCGACTGATTTTTTCCTGATCATATCCTGCTCCTTGGCCATGGTTTCGGGCCTGACAATCAAATATGGTGCCGCTGCACGCTCAGGGCCTTCTTCTCCAAAAGCCCCACCCCTGTCAATCGCTGCCGGGCTCATCCAGAGTCGCACGCCGTGCAGCCCTGTGGGTAGAAAAATGCTAACACAACGGGAAATTTGGATAAAATTGGATGCTTATCGTCTACCCCGGCCACAAAAAATCCTGTCACAGGACATATTCCTTTACAGACAGCGTTGTGGAGCGTATAAGTATTTCACCTCTTACTATATTACCATTCCTTGATATATGGATATGCAAATACTCTCTACAGCACAAGAACTCGCCGCTGTCTGCCGCCAGTGGCATCGCGAAGGCCAGAGCATCGCCCTTGTTCCCACCATGGGCTATTACCACGAAGGCCATGCCGCCCTCATGGACAAGGCCCGTACCCTGGGTGACAGGGTCGTTGTCAGTCTTTTTGTCAACCCCACGCAGTTCGGTCCCAACGAGGACTATGCCGCCTACCCGCGGGACCTGGAACGGGATGCGCAGATTGCCAGGGAGCACGGTGCGGATCTGCTCTTCACGCCTGCCCCCGAGGAACTCTATGCCGAGGACGCCGCGACCTGGGTGGAAGTGCCCGAAATGGGACAGCTTCTGTGCGGCATCTCCCGCCCCATCCACTTCAGGGGCGTGTGCACGGTGTGCAGCAAGCTCTTCCACCTGACGCAGGCCGACTATGCCGTCTTTGGCAACAAGGATTGGCAGCAGCAGGCCATCATTCGCCGCATGGTGCGGGATCTCTTCATCCCCGTGACCATTGTGGGCGTGCCCATTGTCAGGGCTGCGGACGGCCTGGCCCTTTCCTCACGCAATGTCTATCTCACCGAAGAAGAACGCGCCCAGGCCCCTGAAATCTATGCCGGGCTGCAGTATGCCAAAGACATGGTGACACACGGCGAGACCAGGGCCTCCGTGCTCAGGGATGCTGTCCTGCGCCGCTGGGCCAGCAGACTGCCTCTGGGCAGGCTGGACTATCTGCAAGTCATCGACTCGGCCAGCCTCAATCAGATTGAGGAGATCACGGGTCCAGCCACCATGGCCTGCGCCATCAAAATGGGCAAAGCTCGTCTTATTGATAATATACAGCTGAATTAGGAGGGGTCATGCAGACCAAAGGAACCTATTTCTTCACGTCTGAATCCGTCACTGAGGGGCATCCCGACAAGGTGGCCGATCAGATTTCCGATGCCGTCCTGGATACCCTGCTGGCCCAGGATCCCGATGCCCATGTTGCCTGCGAAACCCTGGTGACCACGGGCATGGCCATCATTGCCGGCGAAATATCCACCAAGGGCTATGCCGACCTGCCCACCGTGGTGCGCGAAACCATCAAGGATGTGGGCTACAGCAGCTCGGCCATGGGCTTTGACTGGCAGACCTGCGCCGTGCTCTCCACCATTGACCATCAGTCGCCCGACATTGCCCAGGGCGTGCTCAGGGAAAATCCCGAGGACCAGGGCGCAGGCGACCAGGGCATGATGTTCGGCTATGCCTGCGACGAGACCCCGACCCTCATGCCTGCCCCCATCTTCTGGGCGCACCAGCTCTCCCAGAGGCTGACCAGGGTTCGCAAGGAAGGCATCGTCGACTTCTTCCGTCCCGACGGCAAGACCCAGGTGTCCTTTGAATACCACGATGGCAAGCCCGTCCGCATCAATAATGTGGTCGTCTCCACCCAGCACGAACCCCATGCCACCCAGGACGAGATCATAGAGGCCGTCAAGAGCCAGGTCATCCGTCCCGTGCTTGAGCCCTCCGGCTACTTTGACGAAAAGGACTGCGAAATCTTCATCAATACCACCGGCCGATTTGTCGTGGGCGGTCCCATGGGCGACTGCGGACTCACCGGCCGCAAGATCATCCAGGACACCTACGGCGGTTCCGGCCACCATGGCGGCGGCGCCTTCTCTGGCAAGGACCCCTCCAAGGTGGACCGCTCCGGTGCCTATATGGGCCGCTACATTGCCAAGAATATCGTGGCTGCCGGTCTGGCCGGCATATGCGAGGTGCAGATTGCCTACAGCATCGGCGTGGCCGACCCGGTCAGCATCCTGGTGACCTCGCAGAATACCAGCGAGTACCCCGACAGCGTGCTGACCGATGCCGTGCGCGAAGTCTTCAATCTGCGTCCCTACTACATTACCAAGCGCCTCGATCTGAAGCGCCCCATTTACAAGAAGACGTCCTGCTACGGACACTTTGGTCGTGAGCTCCCCGAATTCACATGGGAAAAGCGCGATGCCGTGCAGGATCTGCTCACTGCCGTGCAAAAGCACTAATGTCCCTGGCATCCTCCGGCAGGACGATCTGCCGGGGGATGCTCCTGTTTTCAGGCCCTTTTGCATGTCTTCTGCAAGGAACTGCCATGGCTGTCACCTTTTCCCTCAGTCAGGACGAACAGGATCTGCTCTCCAGACTTGTTGTCCAGGTCATTGGACAGCGTCTGGCCCAGGAACCCGTTCAGGCCCCCAACCCCCTGGACTATCCTGAAAACCTGCGCCAGCACCTGGGCTGCTTTGTCACCCTGACCATTCACGGCTACCTGCGCGGCTGCATCGGTTCCATCATCGGCCGAGAACCGCTAGTGAGCAATGCCTGGCGCATGGCCCAGGCTGCCGCCTTCCAGGACCCGCGCTTTGCCCCGCTCACTCGGGCGGAGTGGCCCCAGACCGCAGTGGAGATCACTGTGCTCGATGCCCTCTCACCCTGTCCGGATCCCGCAAAAATCGTCCTGGGCACCCATGGCCTTGTCCTGACTCTGCACGGCAGGAGTGGAGTCTTTCTCCCCCAGGTGCCCGTGGAGCAGGGCTGGGACGTGCCAGCCTACCTCAGCCATCTTTGTGCCAAGGCAGGCCTGCCCGACGGCTCCTGGAAGCACCCGGATGCCCAGCTTCTGTGGTACGAGGGCTTCAAGTTCCAGGCGACACGGCCCTAGCTGTCAGGCAGCACGAATTTGCTCAAGAAAAAAGACCTTTCCGCCCCCAAAGGGAAAGAGACGGAAAGGTCTTTTTTCATTTCCTAGTTGTAGAGATTGGTGACGTAATCCCTGAGCCGCCAGGCGAGCCGCGTATAGCGGCGCTTGACGTCGGTATTGCTCACGGCCCTGGCCAGGGCCCTGGTCTCGCCGACCAGAACCACCAGCTTCTTGCCCCTGGTTATGGCCGTGTACACGAGATTTCTCTGCAGCATGATATAGTGCTGCATGAACAGGGGAATAACCACGACAGGATATTCCGAGCCCTGGGACTTGTGGATGGAGATGGCATAGGCCAGCACAAGCTCGTCCATCTCGGTGGCTTCATAGAGCACCTTTCTCTCGTCGAAGCTCACCGTGACCATCTTCTTGCGGGCATCTATGGCCTCAATGGTGCCCACGTCGCCGTTGAAGACATCCTTGACGTAGTTGTTCTTGATCTGCATGACCTTGTCGCCGCAGCGGAAAGTCGTCTCCCCGCGCCTGAGCTCGGCCACAGGCGCGTCCTGGCCGGTCTGGGACGCACCGGTGCCGGGGTTCAGGGCCTGCTGCAGCATGGCATTCATGTTGATGGTGCCCACAGCCCCCTTGTGCATGGGCGTAAGCAGCTGAATGTCCCTGAAGGGATTGTACTGGTAGCGCCTGGGGATCTCCCGGCAGATAAGGTCCACGAGAATGGGCGCAGCTTCCTCCATGTCTCCGACTTCCAGGAAGAAGAAGTCCGTTTCCCGCTGCCAGGGGCGCACCAGATCAGGCACGGTTCCACTGTTGATGAGGTGGGCATTGGAGACAATGTCGCTGGTCCTGGACTGGCGGAAAATCTCGTTGAGCTCGGTCACCGGCACCTTGCCCGAGGCAATGATGTCGGCCAGCACGGAGCCAGGGCCAACGGAGGGCAGCTGATAAATGTCACCCACAAAGATGACCACGCAGCCCGTGGGCACTGCCTTCATGAGATAGTAGAAGATCAGGATGTCCATCATGCTCGCTTCGTCGACAATGAGCAGATCGCAGGCCAGGGGCTCGTTTTCATTGCGGCAGAACTTGTTGAGCATAGGATTGTATTCCAGCATGCGGTGCAGGGTGCGGGCCTCCATGCCCGTGGCCTCGGACATGCGCTTGGCGGCCCTGCCCGTGGGGGCTGCCAGGTAGATGCGCGTGGTCACGGTGGAATACAGGCTGATGATGGCCTTGATGATGGTGGTCTTGCCTGTGCCCGGGCCGCCGGTCAGCACCATGACCTTGCTGTGGGCGGCCATGTACACGGCCGACACCTGCGCCTTGGCAAGATCGTGTTCCTGCTTGGCCAGGGCCTCGGCCACCTGCTTGCCCTCGTCCTCGAAGGTCACGTTGCTGGGCATGTGGGTCAGGCGTTCCAAATAGTAGGCTGTCTTGTCTTCACAGCGGTGAAAAATGGCCAGATACACGGCCTTGTCGGCAGGGCCGGCGCCTGGTTCGGCCTCAAGCGGCACGCTGTCCACAACAATGCGCTTTTCCTGCTCAAGCACGGCAATGGCATCGGCCACGCCTGCGACAGGCACATGCAGTTCCTTTTCAATGCGTTCGGTCAGCACCCTGGAGGGCAGAAAGACATCGCCGTTGTCCGCCGCCTTCTGCAGGACATAGAGCACGGCGCCCTGCAGGCGCAGGGGTGATTCCCTGGGCACGCCCAGCTTTTCGGCAATGGCATCGGCCGTGGTAAAGCCTATGCCGCGTATATCCATGGCCAGGCGGTAGGGGTTTTCGCGGACAATGGCCAGGGACTGCACGCCGTATTCCTTGTAGATGCGCACGCCGTAGGCCGACGAGATCCCGTGGGGCTGCAGGAACTGCATGAGATCGCTCAGGCCTCTGTGCTCCCGCCAGCTCTGGACGATGGTTGCCAGGTTCTTCTCGCCTATGCCCCTGACCGAGGTGAGCTTTTCGGGCTCCTCGTCCAGAATGCGTATGGTGTCTGCACCAAACTTCTTCACGACGCGCTGGGCCATGTCCGGGCCCATGCCCTTGATGAGCCTGGACGAGAGGTAGGAGATGAGCCCTGCCTCGCTGGCAGGCACCTGCTCCTGGGCCGAGGAAAACTGGAACTGCCTGCCAAAGCGGGGATTCTTGACGAACCGGCCGGTAAAGCGCAGGCGCATGCCTTCCTGGGGATTGAGCAGGGTGCCCACGCAGGTGAGCTCCCCGGCCGGAATGCCATTGCGGCCGGCATCCTTGCTGTCCGGGCAGACGCGCACGATGGCATAGCCGTTGCTGTCATTCTTGAAAATGATGCGGTCAACGCTGGCGCTGAAACTGATCTCGGCAGGAGCCTCGGACTCGGCCACCAGGCTTGCCTGGCGCACCTTCCTCTTTGTCGGACCAAAAGTGGGGGCTTCAGTCATCAGTGATCCACTCCATTCTTCTCGCGTGTTACATTGTTCAGCCTTGTGTCACGGTTTTCGCATGGGGCGTGCAGGGAGACACCCTGATGTCAGGACAGCAGACGGCGCTGCAGAAGGAGCATGTCGGCAAGGACCAGGCTCACCATGGCCCTGTGCACAGGGACGCAGCGCGGAATGGCCGACAGATCGTGGCGCCCGCCCACCAGGATGGTCGCAGGCCTGTCGTGCATGTCCACGGTCTGCTGTTCCCTGGGAATGGAGGGAATGGGCTTGACGGCCGCCCGTGCCACGATGGTCTGTCCGGAGGAGATGCCACCAAGGATGCCCCCTGCGTGATTGGAGGCAAACTGTCCTCCGGGCAGCAGGGGATCGTTGTTCTGGCTGCCGCAGGCACGCGCCGCGGCAAAGCCGTCCCCAATCTCCACGCCCTTCACGGCGCCCACGCCCATGAGGGCACCGGCCAGTGCCGCATCAAGCTTGTAGAAGACCGGCTCGCCCAGGCCTGCAGGCACGCCTGTGGCCTCCACCTGGACAATGCCGCCCAGGGTGTCCTTTTCCTTGCGAGCCCTGAGCACACGCTCCTCCCAGAGGGGAATGACGTCCGGATCCGCGCTGAAGAAGAGGCGCTCCCACGCACCCTGCATGTCCACGGTGCGCACGGGAATGCCCCCGAACTCCACGGTCGCAGCCTGCACCCTGATGCCGGCTTCTTCCAGCAGCCTGTCCGCCACGGCGCCGGCAGCCACCCGGCCTATGGTTTCCCGGGCCGAGGAGCGGCCGCCCCCCCTGTGATCGCGCAGGCCGAACTTCTTCAGAAAGCCCCAGTCCGCGTGTCCGGGCCGGAAGACCTCTCGCAGGGCCTCGTAGTCCGAGGAACGCTGATTTTCATTGTACACCAGAAAGGCAATGGGCGTGCCCGTGGTCCGGCCTTCAAAGACGCCGGACAGAATATGGACCGTGTCCGATTCCCTGCGCGCTGTGGCTGTCGGTCCCTGGCCCGGCCTGCGCTTGTCCAGCGCCTTCTGCATGTCCTCCTCTGTCAGGGACAGGCCTGACGGGCAGCCGTCGATGATGCCGCCCAGAGCCTCTCCATGCGATTCTCCGAAGGTTGTGACGCGAAAAAGCCGACCAATGGTATTGCCAGGCATAGATTCTCCTTGAGGTTTCAGACATGCGTTCCGGGGCAGATGACAGACAAAAACAGACGGGCTCGTCCTGTCGAACAGTCTTTCGGAAGACCTCACAGAAGGCCCTTGCGGCCGTGGCAGGCCATGCAGACCGGGAGTCTGGTGCGGCACTATCTGGCCGCAAGCTTCTGCTGACAGGAGAGCCCGTCCATTCTAGCAACGAGCGCCGACACTGAAAAGGGCTGCTTCTTTCCCTGCGTTTTCCTCAGGCCCGACGGCCCTGCAGGCAGCGGCCGGACAGGGTGGACAGAACAAAGAAGATGCAGCTTATGACGATGATGGTGGCTCCTGTGGCCGAGGAGAGCCAGGGCTGGGCCGAGAGCACAAGCCCCAGGAAGGCCGAGAGCATGCTCAGGGCTATGGACCACCAGAACATGCCGCACAGTGAATGGGAAATGTTTCTGGCGCAGGCAGCCGGCACGATGAGCAGGGCTGTCACCAGCAGAACACCCACGGCCCAGACGGAAAAGATGACCACGGCAGCAAGCAGGGCGGAAAAAAGGTACTGCCAGAAGGCCACATGGATGCCATGGGCTCTGGCCATGACAGGATTCAGGGCCACGGACAGGAGCGCATTGAAGCCGAAAAGCTGCACAAGGAAGACCATAGGCAGGAGACAGAGCAGGAAACGGAGTTCGTCCGGCCCTATGGTGAGTATGTCGCCAAAGAGAAACTGCTGCATGTTTCTGGCAGTGCCGGGCGTCCGGCTGACCACCAGCAGGCCGAAGGCCACCACGGCGGAAAAGACCACGCCTATGGCGAGATCCGAGGAAATGTTGCTGCGCCTCTGCAGGGCAATGATGCCCAGTCCGACCAGAATGCCGAAGGCCAGCATGGTGAACTTGGGTTCCAGGGACAGGATAAGGCCCAGGGCCACGCCGGCAAAGGCCGAATGGCCTATGGCATCGGAGAAGAAGGCCATGCGGAAGTGAACCACTTCCACGCCGAGGACAGCCGTCATGGGCGCAAGAAGAAGCAGGCCAAGCAGGGCCTGCTGCATGAACTGATGCTGCAGGCAGTCTATGGGGATGAGGCCGATGGCCGAGCAGAGGACATCAATCATCGTATCATACAGGCGCCAGAGCCCCATGCACGGGCATAGGGAAAAAGCGCCTTCCTCCTAAAATCGTGCTTTTTTGCCAGACAGGTCCTGCCTTGTTCGGGACAACGCAGCGAACCCATGACAGCAAAATGAGACAGAGTTTGCAGTATCTGAAGATCAGTTGTGGGCCGCAGGGGGCTTGCAGGCGCAGGATGCCGCCTCTGCCGGCGTATCGCTGCCCATGCTGAAGGCTCCGCACATGGGGCACAGATCGTGGGACAGGGCACACTGATCCGGGTAGAGATGGATGGGAATGCCGAAAATGGTCATGAGATTCTGTGCCGTCAGAATGGCATGCGGCGTTCCTTCCATACAGCGGCCTCTGGAGACGCAGATGACGTGGCTTGCGTAATGGGCCGTCAGGGAAAGGTTGTGGCTGACCATCACGATGGTAATCTTCTCCCTGGTCCTCAGGTCATCGAGAATGTCCCAGAAAAGGCGCTCGCCGCGCATGTCCACCCCGGCAGCAGGCTCGTCGAGAAGCAGCAGGCGCGGGGAACGCAGCAGGGCTGCGGCAAGCAGGATGCGGCGCATTTCGCCGCCCGAGAGTTCGCCAATGCAGCGCTTCTCGGCATTCTTCATGCCCACGCGGTCGAGGACACGGGCCACGGCCTGTCTGCCGGCATTGCTCATGCCCAGCCACAGGGGGCGCCTTGAATAGCTCATGCCCAGGAATTCGGCGCAGGTTATGGGCGTATAGGTCTGCGTTTGCAGGTTCTGGGGAACATAGCCTATATATCCCCGAATGTCCGGGTGGAAGCGTATCTCGCCCCTGTAGGGAACCTCTCCCATGATGCAGAGCAGAAGCGTAGTCTTGCCGGCACCGTTGGGTCCCACAAAGACGGTCAGTCCCCCTTCGGGGATGGACGCGTGGACATCCGTAAGCACCTTGTTTCCGGAAAACTCAACAAAAATATGTGCAAGATCCAGGGCATTCTTAGCCATATCACCCTTCCTGACAAAAAGAAGTGCTGCCTCTCTTGCCTGCCCGGCAGGGCATCTGCCGGACAGCCAGCGGGCAGCATGCGTGGAAAACCTTTTCTGGAAAGACTCTGTCCCATGTACAGTACTCCTGCCAAAGCTCTCCCTTCCTGTACACGATCGACGGCCCCGGAGGCCTGCCTGCCCCTGTGCCATGAGATCCTGTGCCATGATGTCCTTTTCCATCAGGCTCAAACCCGGTCCGTCCCGGCCAGGGTGCCCGACCAGAAGAAGGGCCAGATACTGCAAGGGCGCTCCCCTGTCCTGGGCTGCCTGACCATCCTGAGCATCATGGCCCTGCTGATATGTCAGCCTGTCTGCCTTGTGCAGGCCGACACGCAAGAGGCTGCCGCAGGGACAGAACAGGGACAGCAGAAGGCGAAGGCGGCCGATGGCCCCGGCACAGAGAAAAAAGAGCCGTCCGTACAGCACGGCTCTGCCGAGCCGCCTGCCGGACAGGCAAGCAATCCGCAGTCTTCCGGCACGGAAAGCGGGAAGGTGGTCCGGAAGGATACCTCTGTGCCGTCCGCCCAACCGGTGCCAGGGGACGGACAGAAGGAAGAAGCCAGTCCCTATTCCGAGGGAGCCATGAAGCTCTGGCCTTCCGTGGACAGCCTTGTCACCTCCGCCTTCGGGGAACGCAGGAGCAGCGGCATTCCCCTGACCGGAAGGGCGCCCATGCGCAGCCGCAGGCATTCGGGTCTGGATATCAGGGGCCATCTGGGCTGGCCTGTGCGCACTCTGCGCAGCGGTGTCGTCCTTTCTGCCGGCCCGAGCGGTGCGGCAGGACTGACCGTCAAGATTCTGCAGGACAACAAGAAGACAGTGTCCTATGCCCATCTCGGCGAGATTCTCGTGACCCGGGGGCAGAAGGTCACGCGGGGCCAGCACATAGGCAAGGTCGGCTGCACGGGCCGCACCACTGGTGCCCATCTGCATCTGACCGTAAGGGACAGCCAGGGCAGGCATATCAACCCCCGCAAGGAGCTGACCGGACTCTGGGAACTCTACGATCCGCCTCTGGCCGATCTCTCGGGCCCCATCCGGGCCCAGGCCTGTTCCGGAAAGTTCGGACAAGCCGGCAGGCCGGTCAACAGGCGTCTGTACGGCTCCCAGCAGTACCTGCGCATGCGCAAGGCCCTTATCGGCATTGAAGACTACAAGATCCCCGACATCTCCACCTGGGAGAGCATGCACAAGTAGCTCCGGCCGCAGGGTGGGGATACCGTCTTCTTTCGGGACGATCAGATGTCCACGAGCTCCACATCCTCTTCGGAGAGCTTTCTGCCCAGGAAGAGGGCTCCCGTGGCGGCAAAACGGCTGACATTGTCCGTGGCCATGAAGTGGACGGCCTCCTCGGCGGGGAGGGCGGGCGTCGTTCGTGCGAGACCCGTCTCCTTCAGAATGATGCTGACCGCTTCGGCCGTCGTCTGGGCGGAATCCACAATATGTACGTCACTGCCCACCACACGGGCTATGGCTTTCTGCAGCAGGGGAAAGTGCGTGCAGCCCAGAAGCAGCGTATCCGGCTTCACCTGGGCAGCAAAGATGTCGGCAAGATAGCGGCGCACAACGCCTTCCACCACCTCGCCTTCCAGCCAGCCCTCTTCGGCCAAGGCCACAAAAAGGGTACAGGCCCTGCTGACCACCTGGGCCTCGGGATTAAGTCTGTGGATGGCCTCCACGTAGGCGCCGCCGCGCACCGTTGCCTCAGTGGCAAGCACGGCAATACGGCCCTTTGGAGAAACCCGCACTGCAGCCCTGGCTCCGGGTTCGATGACGCCCACCACCGGTATGTCGGGAAACTGGACACGCAGGGCTGGCAGCGACACGCTGCTTGCCGTATTGCAGGCAACCACCAGCATCTTGACCGCATGGCTTTCCACCAGTCTGCGGGCGGCATGCAGGGTATATTCTATGATGGTATTTCTTCCCTTGGTTCCATAGGGCAGACGGGCCGTATCCCCGAGAAAGGAAAATTCCTCTGCCGGCAGCTGCCGCAGCAGGGCTCTGAGCACCGTCATTCCTCCGACACCGGAATCAAAGATGCCTATGGGGCGATTTTGTCTTTCGGACACGAGAACTCCTTACTGTTCCTGCGTTCAGTTTCCGCCAGCTCAAGGAGGCGTTCTGCCGGGCGGCACTGTGATGCAGGCTCTCTTATCGCAAAGGACCTCAGGTGACAACTTCTTGCCAGATGCCAGGATTTTTTCCTCTTCCGGCAGGAGACGGCCCGGACTGCCAGAGCCGGCAGGCAGGGCGAGCCATGGGAGCTGTCTGGAACTTGTCTTTTTCCAGTTCATGTATCAAAGTCATTCCTTCTCGCGAGACGCAGGCTCAGCCCGCATCGTACCCTCTACCCCAGGAAGTCGCGCATGCTTGCAATACTTGACTACAAGGCCGGAAACCAGACCAGCGTCCTCAGGGCACTGAACCATCTCGATATCCCTGCGACCATCACGGCAGATCCGCAGGTCATTGCCGCGGCAGAAGGCATCATCTTTCCCGGAGTCGGCTCCGCTGGCCAGGCCATGACCGTGCTTGGGGAGTCGGGCCTGGACGTCTGCCTCAGGGAGGCTGTTGCCAGGCATCAGCCAGTGCTGGGCATCTGCCTTGGCTGTCAGATCCTGCTGGAATCCAGCGAAGAAGGCCCCACCAGAACCCTGGGCATCATTGAGGGGCACTGCAGGAAATTTCCTGTCGGCCTTGTGCAGGAAGACGGCACGCCGGCCCCTGTTCCGCACATGGGCTGGAACGGCGTCCGCATGGTACGCGAAGATCCGCTTTTTGTCGGCATTGACAGGGACGCCCAGTTCTACTTTGTACACAGCTACTATGTGGAGACAACCCCGGAACTGGCCCTGGGCTGGACGGAATACGGCGGCATGACCTTCTGCTCCGTCTACGGACGTCCCGGGCTCTGGGCAACGCAGTTCCACCCGGAAAAGAGCGGACGGTACGGACTCTGCCTGCTCAGGAACTACTCTGCCTACTGCAAGGAGGTGAGCCGTGCTCTCTAAACGCGTTATTCCCTGCCTGGACGTTCGCAACGGCAGACTGACCAAGGGCATCAAGTTCGCCGGCAATGTCGACATAGGCGATCCCGTGGAGAGCGCCCGCAAGTATTACGAGGAAGGGGCCGATGAAATCGTATTTTACGACATCACCGCATCTGCCGAGGATCGCGGCATCTTCCTTGATGTGGTAGAAAAGGTCGCTGCCAGCATCTTCATCCCCTTCAGCGTGGGCGGCGGCATACGCACGGTTCAGGACATGCGTGCCGTGCTCCTGGCCGGAGCAGAAAAGATTTCCATCAATTCGGCCGCTGTCCTCAACCCCATGCTCATTACCGAGGGTGCCGAGGCCTTTGGCAGTCAGGCCATAGTGGTCGGCATGGATGTGCTGCGCGTGCCCAGGAACGAACAGATCCCCTCAGGATACGAAATTGTTATCAACGGCGGCCGCAAACGCATGGGGCTGGACGCCATTGCCTGGGCGCAGACCTGCGAAAAACTCGGCGCCGGAGAACTGTGCATCAATTCCATTGATGCCGATGGCACCAAGGACGGCTACGAGCTCACGCTGACCTCGACCATTGTGGATGCCGTTTCCATTCCCGTCATTGCCTCGGGCGGTGCCGGCAAGCCGGAACACATGCTTGATGCCGTCACCAGAGGCAAGGCCTCCGCGGCACTCATTGCCTCCATTGTGCACTACGGATCGTACACCATCCGTGAATGCAAGGAATACATGGCCGGGCACGGCGTGCCCATGCGCCTGACCTGGTAGGCCCTCCTGTCCCCTGGTGCCATCATGCCCGCACTTGAAGTCTTCTTCCGCGATCATCCCCGCCTGGCCATAGCCTTTTCCGGCGGCCTGGACAGCCGCTTTCTCTGCGCCTGTGCGCAGGCTTGCGGCTGCGATGTCGTGGCCGTGCATGTGCACGGTCCCCATGTTCCGGGCGCGGACACAGACAGTGCCCGCGCCTTTGCCAGAAACATGCAGCTGAAGCTGCTGGAGCTGCCCCTCAATCCGCTCACGCTTCCTGAAGTGGCCCGCACGGATCCGCGACGCTGCTACTTCTGCAAAAAGTTCATGCTCTCCGGCATCAGGGAGCTTCTTGTCCGCTGCGGGGAGGGCGAACGCACGCTCTGCGACGGCAGCAACCATGACGACCTTTCCCGCTACAGACCGGGTCTGCAGGCCCTCAAAGAAGCGGGCATCTTCTCTCCCCTGGCCCTGGCAGAGCTCGGCAAGCAGGACATCAGGGCAAGGTCTGTAGAGATGGGCTTTCCACTGCCAAGAGAGCAGGCCAGACCCTGTCTGCTCACGCGCTATGACTACAATCTGCCCGTGCATCAGGAAGAACTGCTGCGCATTGACAGGGCCGAACAGGCTCTGCTGAGTCTGACCGATGTCAGGGGGCGTCCCCTGTTTGCCGATCTCAGGCTGCGCATCACCCCGCAGCCCCTTTTGCAGGTGCAGACCTTCCGCAGGGAATGGGAACCTGAGGTGCGACGGATCCTGGGCAGCCTGGGCTTTGACAACTGTACCATCTGTCAGACAGAGCACATCAGCGGTTTTTTTGACACAGGAAAGACCTCTCCTCCAGAGGTCGGGAACGGAAAACCTGCTTCTGTTTCTTCATAAAATTTTCAAAAAAAAGGAAACAGAATCGTCATCAGAAACTGTACACGATTGCTCTTGATGCTCTTTACTGTCCCCTCTGACAGAACAATTTTTCAGAAAAGTAAATATTCATTCATAAATTCTATTTTTATTAGTGACATACAATTTATAGGGAATATGTCAATACATTATTCTGCAATATATTCTGCATAATTATACAAATGTATAATAACAGAGTACTTATTCAGACTCATGAATATATCATGACAGCTAAGACAACATATTGTTTATTTTTTTTATCAGGCAGCTTCCTTCAAAAGAGCATTTTCTGGTGTTCTGGCACTTGACATTGTGCACAATGCACTTAACATATTATGATACTTGCCAAAACACTATAAAATATTTTATAGCAAACGCTGCCTGACAGCCCCCCGGGACTCTGTCCCGGATTCACTCCTGTCAAGCCCGAAAAAGAATACACTGTACAGCTTTGCCTGTCTGTCAAGGAGTAACTCATGGCCCACAAGAAAGTCGAACGCAGAAAGGAACTGGATCGTCGTCGTCATCGCCGCGCTCAGCGTCTGAAGCAGCGCATCCACGAAGCCAAGAACAAGAAGGACTAGTTCTCGTCAGGGCTTGTCCCCGAGACAGCCCCTCAAGGGGATTGTTCCCTTGTTCTGACAGCTCTTCTGTCTGAAATTCATGCAAATCTGCCGTCTCAGGACGGCAGATTTTGTCTCTGAACTTTTCTTGAACTCGTCATTCCTCTCCAGGAATCACTATCCTTCCTCCTGCATTGTCTGCAAGGAGGTTTTTACTATGCCGATTTACGAATATCGCTGCCCGAAATGCAATAAAATCTTTGAAGAGTGGTCACAGCATATTACCGAAGACCACCCTCAGGAACCCTGTCCTGACTGCGGAACGCTGTCTCCGCGCATCATGTCCGAGACGTCCTTCGTCCTGGAAGGCGGCGGCTGGTATGTCACCGATTACGGCTACCGCAAGGGCATCAAGGACGAAACGACCTCGCACAAGTCCTCTCCGAGTCCGGCCAAGACCGAGAGCAGCAGTGCCGCCAGTTCCTCCGAAAGCACGTCTGCGCCCTCGACGTCTTCCTCTGCGACCTCCACGTCTTCGGGCTCGACGGCCTCCAAATAGACGGTGGAATCCGAGGGGCCGCCCTGTGGAAGCCCCCATGTCATGTTCCCATCTGCCGCCTGCGTCAGTCACCGCGTGTCTGACAATCAGGGCAGGACATCAGTAGAAAGCAGGCCTGGCATATTTTCAGCCCCATGCGGCACCAAGGAGCCTTTCTCCTTCATGGACAGGCACCTTGGGCGTGTTTGCCGGGGATGCCGCGCTCCTGGTTCAAAACGCCGCGATATTGAGCGGGACTTAGGATACATTCCGATGATTGAACGCTATACCCGACCCGAAATGGGTAAAATATGGACTCTGGAAAACCGCTATCAGGCATGGCTTGAAGTGGAAATTGCCGTCTGCAAGGCCTGGGCTGCCAAGGGAAGGATTCCTGCCGAAGCCCTCCAGAACATCATGGACAAGGCCAGCATTGACGTGGACAGGATCCAGACCATTGAAGAGACCACACGGCACGACGTCATTGCCTTCCTCACGGCCCTGGAAGAAAAAATTGGCCCCGATGCCCGCTTTATCCATCTCGGCTGCACCTCCTCCGACATTGTGGACACCGCCGGCAGTCTTCTGATGGTCCAGGCAGGCAAGCTAATCCTGCAGGACATTGATGCTCTTCTGGACACGCTCAAGAACATGGCCCTGCGCTACAAGGGCTGCCTGTGCATCGGCCGCTCCCATGGTGTTCATGCCGAGCCCATCAGCTTCGGCCTGAAAATGACCGGCTTCTATGCCGAATTCGTGCGCCATCGCGAACGCCTTGTCCAGGCCATTGAAAATATTCGCGTGGGCAAGATCTCCGGCGCCGTGGGCACCTATACCATTGTCACGCCCGAAATCGAAAAGATGGCCCTGGATCTGCTGAACCTGAAGGTTGATCCGCATTCGACCCAGATTGTCCAGCGTGACCGCTACGCCCATTTCTTCACGACGCTGGCCATCCTTGGCGGAGGCATTGAGCGCATCTGTGTGGAACTGCGCCACCTGCAGCGCACGGAAGTCCTCGAAGCTGAAGAAGGCTTTGCCAAGGGACAGAAGGGCTCTTCGGCCATGCCGCACAAGAAGAACCCCATTTCTGCCGAAAACCTGAGCGGCCTGTCCAGGCTCCTGCGCGCCAATGCCATGGCCTCCCTGGAAAATCAGGCGCTGTGGCACGAACGCGACATCAGCCATTCTTCCGTTGAGCGTGTGATCATGCCCGACTCCACCATTCTGGCAGACTACGCCCTCAAGCGCCTGAACAGGCTTTTGAGCAACCTTGTTGTCCATCCCGACAACATGCTGCGCAACATGGAACATTCCTATGGCCTGTACTTCTCCCAGCGCGTACTTACAGCCCTCATAGACAGCGGTCATCCCCGCCAGGAATCCTACGTGGCCGTGCAGAAGCTGGCCATGGAAAGCTGGCAGACCCATACGCCGTTCCCCACCCTGGTGCGTCAGGATCCGCAGATGCAGCAGGTGCTCGGTGCAGACAAGATGGACGAACTCTTCGATCCCAAGTTCTATCTGCGCTTCGAGGACGATGTGTACAAGAGAGTCTTCTCTCAGGCCAACTAATTGCCTTTCGGGACTCAGGGCAGGGACTGCCCTGAGTCTTCGTGCTTTCAGCTCTTCCTGACGGCTGGTTCTCCAGCCCGGAGAATCAGCTACCGTCGCATTACCACCCTGGGGACATTTCGGAGCTGCGCACCCCTTCCTGTCCAGCACAGGCAACAGACGCAGATCATTCCTTTATGCATACCGAACTCAAACGCCGTCTCGCCCGTATCCTCGTCGAACGCTCCTACAAGGAAGGCTCCTTCCTGCTCGCTTCCGGCCGTCAGAGCGACTACTACTTTGACTGCCGTGTCACGGCACTGCATGCAGAAGGTGCCTGGCTCATCGGCAACCTCTTCTACGACCTTATTGCCCAGATGCGAGAGCAGGGCACGGAGATCAAGGCTGTGGGCGGCATGACCATGGGCGCAGATCCCCTGGTCTCTGCAACAACCGTCATTTCCTGGGAAAAGGGTGCTCCCCTGGAAGGCCTCCTGGTCCGCAAGGAAGCCAAGGGCCATGGCACAAATCAGTTTGTGGAAGGCCTTGCCAACCTGAAGCAGGGCGACCCTGTCGTTGTCCTGGAAGACGTAGTGACCACCGGCGGATCCCTGCTGAAGGCCTGCCAGCGCATTGAGCTGTCCGGCCTCAAGATTGTGGCCGTGTGCACGATCCTGGACAGGGAAGAGGGTGGCAGGGAACAGCTGCAGGAACACGGCTATGCCCTGCAGTCGCTCTTTACCCGCAAGGAACTGCTCGAATACGCCAGAGACTAATCGAATCAGCAGAATGGGGCAGGGCCGGCCTGTCTCATTGAAGACAGAGGACAAGAGCTGCACGGCATGGTGCAGTGGCCTTGTCCTCTTTTTTTTGTCCTTTGCGTTCCGAATGTCCCTGACAGCACTTGTCCACATGTCCTGTTCGAACATCCCGCTCCAAGCCTTTCATGTATACAAAAATGTATACAACTTTTTTTTGACACTAGGCAACAAAGAGCGACAGTCAGCAACGTCCAGCGCACATAAGTCCTTGAAATAAGAGAGGTTCCAAGACATCTAGCGACATCTGGAACCTCATACAAATGCTATCGTGGCGGAAGGAAAGGGATTTGAACCCCTGGTGGGCTCACACCCACAACGGTTTTCAAGACCGCCGCAATCAGCCGCTCTGCCATCCTTCCGAATGCTGGAATGATACAGGAAAAGCTCAGAAAGCGTTACTTCTGGAGGGCATCCTTCAGCTGCTTGCCGGGAGTAAACTTGGCAACCATGCATGCAGGAATTTCCATTTCTTCCTGGGTGCGGGGATTGCGGCACTTACGGGCAGCACGCTCGATGACCTTGAAGGTGCCAAAGCCGGCCAGAATCACGGATTCGCCAGCGACCAGGGCTTCGCGCAGGGCTTCAACAGTTGCAGCCAATGCCTTTTCCGCCTCGCCCTTGTTCGCAAAACCGCCTTTTTCAACAATCTTTTCGATAAGATCTGCTTTTGTCATACCTGAACTGCGAAGTTTTCCCCTGTTCTCAAGGGGCGGAAAACGCAGCCTCCATATATTCCAAGTTAATACGTACAGCATCAGGCCGTTGACTCTGTGAGCCAAGAGAGGCACCGATGCGCCTAGGAAAATTTCCGCACACATTTCCTGCCTGTCTAGCAGGTTCCTGCCAGTCAGTGCAAGAAAAACGATGATGACCAGAAAACGCAGAATCGGGTGGTTCCGGTTCTCTCCGAAAACGGAAGGTCTTCAGAGAGCTCCATCCAGAGGCTCTAATCCAGAGGTCCCATCAGGAGCAGTTGTGGGAGCATGAGCTTCCCGGAAGAAGATTTCCTCTTTTTGTGGAGGAGAGAGTTCCAGTATAGACGATTATGACGTCAGAATACAACTCTGCCGTGTCCAATCGCCTATTTCTGATGGTCTGTCCAGCACAATGCAGCCAGAGCATCAAACAACATCGTACAAAGGCTCAGAGTGCGCTTCCCCTGTGTTTGGGCACCGGGGAAGCTGCGGAAATTGATAATTAAATTCTCTCCCCCGGTCAACAGGAAAAAGTCCTTTCGAGGGAGTTTTTCTTATTCAGAAAAACTAGATAGAAATAATACGTATTTCTCCCTTTGTTTCTGCTGCTTTCTTGCGGAATGTCTGTCTGCGATCTTCTCCATCAATGAGACCTGCAATGAACTCTGTAACATGCAGGACATGATTTTTCCGTTTCAGATTGAGCATACAGCGCGCAACACCTATCTTGCAAGAAGGACAAGAGACCAGCAAGATATTCTTATAGGTACTGCCCATAAGTTCTGTAAAGTTTTTCTGCTTCTCCCTGCGCAGGACATTGTAGATTTCAGGCGAAGTGACGGACCCCATGCCCGACTCCCCGCAGCAGCCGCTGCTCAGAATCAGCTTGGCCCCACTGTAGCTCTCCACCTGCTGCATGAGGAGCTGATGGCCCTTGATGCGGTGCACCCCGGTCCACGGGCAGTGGCAGGAACCGTGATAGATCAGTTCCGTGCCGGCGGGCAGGGGCGTCATCTGTCCCTGCTTGCGCTCATTGAGAATGGGGAAGGTCAGCTGCCCCACGTCAATGAGGCTCATGTCCGGGAACTGTTCCTGCAGGTTGTAGCGCTCCAGACTGTCCAGACAGGTCGGGCAGCTCGTGACCAGGTGGACACAGCGGAAGCCCTGCTGGGTGACAGAACGGATCATGGACGCCAGGTACTGCCTGTTCTTGGCCATGTTGTCCTCGTAGTCAACATCCATGCCGGCAGCAAGCAGCGGATAGCCGCAGCAGAGATGCCTTGGCGGAACAGCCACGGCATACCCTGCGAGCAGAAGCAGCATGACACTGGACAGGCCTATGCGGTCATAGAACAGGCCGCCACCGCAGCCGGGGAAGTAGATGACCAGCGGTGTCTTTTCCTTGTCCTCCGAAGTGGAGAAGATGTTGCCCTTGTGAACCTTCAGGGATTCATAGATGTTGGTATAGCCCATCTTGGGACCCGGGCCGGAAAACATGGGGCTTTGCAGACGCTTGCGCCAGGAAGCAGGCACAAGTCCCAGGAACTTGTTCTGCATCTTCTGACCCACGGAAGCCATCTTGGCCATCTTGGGCACACGCTGGGGAACATCCTTGACGAGCCAGTCCAGAACCTTTTCCTTGATGGGATGTCCGCCGGCACCCTCGTGCTCAATCATGGCATGCAGGCTGATGGCGACTTCGCCGGAAGGAATCTTCATGGGGCACTGGGCCATGCAGCGACCGCAGGCCGTGCAGTGCTCTATCTGATTGCGCAGGGCCCTGTAGAGGGCCTCGTCCACACGCCCCTTGTTGATCTGCGAATAGTAGATCGCCTCCACGAGCATGCCGTAGGCCATGTTCTTGTTGCGCGGATGGTACTGCAGCGACGATTCTGGGCAGGTCATGGGACAGACCATCTTGCACTTGCCGCAGCGCGTGCATGTCTGCACATTGCGCAGGATGTCAATGAGCTTGGTCTTGTCCGGAATGCCGCTCTGGGCAATATCGCGGATGAGGCTGTTGAAGGAGAAGGTAAAGGGCTTGACCGGCAGATCCCTGTAGACAAGCTTGGCAGGGTTCATGACGTCACGGGGGTCGGTTCGTTCCTTGAACACCCGCAAGTCATCCATCTTCTTGGGATTGAGAAAATGAATCTTGGTGATGCCTATGCCATGTTCGCCCGAAACTTCGCCCCCCATCTCCTGACACTTGGCCATGACCTCGCAGGCCACTTCCTCGGCATGCTCAAGCATCTCGGCGTCATTGGAGTTGACGGGCATGTTGATGTGGCAGTTGCCGTCACCGGCATGCATGTGGCTTGCCACCACAAGACGCGAGGCCTCCATCCGTTCCGCAATTTCGGTAATGGGGCGTGCCAGGCGGGGATACTTCTCCTGCAGCTTCTGAAGAAAATCGTGGGCCCTCTTGAGGATTTCCGTATCGGACACCTCGCTGCTCGAGAGCTGCCCCAGGGCGCCCTTGGAAATGTAGGAAAATTCCCTGTTGAATTCCTTGTCTTCCATGGGGAAGGCGGAGAGCCTGCCCACATCCTGCAGAGCCCGGCGATAGGCCTTGGCCGTACAGGTGAGGTTAACTTCTTCCAGGAACTGGGCAAATTCGGGAATGCGGTCAATGGGAATGACCACGTCCTCGTTGATCTTGAAGCCGGAGGTCCGCTTGGCAATAAGGGAAAGCCTGTGCCTGTCTTCCCAGAAGCGTTCGGCCTCCTTCTTGTCCCTGGCCACGCAGATGTCGACATTCTCCTGCTTTTCCACCACCTGCACGATATTGTCGACGCACTTGTCCAGCAGATAGGCGTCATCGCCGTCCACCTGGACGATAATGACGGATATGGGCTGTCCCTCGTACTTCGTGCTCTTGCGCTGATAGTCAATGGCCTGCACATACTTGGCATTGAATTCCTCCATGGCCGAAATATGTGCATAATCGCCTTCCTCGCGGATGCGGTTGCGCAGTCCCACCAGCTCCCGCACTACCACGGCTGCGGGCAGCATGCTGCGACCAAAGAATTCCAGGGCCATGACCCGGCTGAACTTGGGCTTGGGATGGGTGGTAAAGCAGACTTCGGTGATAATGCCGTCCGTGCCTTCCTTCTGCACACCGGGCAGGCCTCCCAGTGCCTTGTTGGTCACGTCCTTGCCCAGGCCGGGCAGGCGCAGCTCGTTACCGGGGAGGTTGACGACGTTGCGCACGCCACCGCTGATGTCCTTGACCACAAAGACCGCCGTCTCGTCCGGCAGAATCTTGTGTCTGGGGTGGTTTTCGCGTTCCACGGAAATAATCTCGCCCGTGGGGGTGACCATGCGCCACCACAGCAGGTTGTCGATGGTTGTGCCGTACTCGAAGGCCATGGGGCCGCCGGCATTTTCAGACACATTGCCGCCGATGGTGGAGGCAAGCTTGGAGGCCGGGTCCACGGAAAAGAGGTTGCCGGCCTTGGCGACGGCAGCAATGACGTTCTGGGTGATGCAGCCTGCCTGGCAGGTCACGGTAAGGGCTTCCGTATCAATGGAAAAGATGCGGTCCATGCGGGTCATGCTGACAATGACGGTGCGCTTGCGGGCAGGGACCGCACCTCCTGTCATGCCGGATCCGCCGCCTCTGGGAATGAGGGCAAACTTCAGCTCATTGGCCAGCTTGACAAGAGCTGAGACCTGTTCGGTCGTACTGGGCTCGACCACCATGAGCGGCAGTTCCATGCGCAGGTCCGTCGCATCCGTGGCCGAGGCCACGATGGCGGCCGGATCGGACAGGATACCCTCGGAGGGAAGAATCTTGACGAGTTCGTCCAGCAGATGCCTTCTGAAGGCTACCTCGGCTTCATAGGCCGACCAGAACATGGTGATGCCTTCACTGATGGCCGTTGCATAGTAATGTGCCAAGGAGAGCGACTCGCGCTCGTAGTGCGCGTTGACGCTTCCGCGGACCGTGTCGGCATTAATGAACGGATTGTAGGCAGCAAGAAACAGTTCTTCTGCTATGGAAATGGCCAGTTCGCGGACAGATTCCGGCCAGGCCTGAAAATCATCAATATTGATACGTAAGATACGATTAACGACAAAGTCTGGAGAAATGGAGATATGGGGCCCTTTCTGAGGCATGATACGATTTCCCCCTCAATGGAGCAAAGTGTAAGCACTTAGTATAGGCTTGCACTCCCTATAAAGCAAGTTATATGTATTTTATGTTACAGAATAAATTTGTATATTATATTTCAATTTATTTTTCGGGAATTTCTTTACAGTATGCCTTATAGCACCGAGCTATGGCAGAGTTTGGATCCATTAAGTGAAGCCACTTTCCCGTAGCTTTTTTTTCTACAACTGGAGCGTATCTCTTCTCTTCTTGTACATTATTATGTGAATACATACTTTTGTTATTCGCCACGAGAAGAAACTTGACGTCTGCAAAAAAGGGCTTTTCCATAAAGGCGTTGGCGCGCTCAATGATTTCCGTGCGGTAATAGCTCAGTTCCTGCATGGCCATGCTGTCTTCTGTTCCCACTTCCAGACGCCTGTCCCTGTGACCCAGCGGCACGCCCAGGGAAGCAATGTACTCGCCCATGACAACCGGCCAGTTGCGCCACAGCTCTACCAGGTGCACCTGTTCGGGGCAGCCCACCCTAGCGGACAGCTTCTGCAAAAAGCGCTGCGAAAGCTCTGCGGCAGCCGTCAGACGGCGTGTCCTTTTCTGATATCTGTAATACGCGCACATGCCGTTCTCCTCAGGCAATCTCAGGTCCCGGCGCTCTCATCCCGGCAAAACCGGTTGCCGGAAGGCTGGGACACATTCCGAAAGCCGCCCGCCTTGCAGAGCAGAAGGTCGCTTCCAGACGGAGCAAAACCTACAAAGATCTCCTCAAGATGACAAGTCCGCTGCGCAGCCGGACCCGATCAGACGAGACGGCCGTCCTGCCGGCCACGGCCCCCGGTCCTACGGCCTTGTCTGTGCCGGAGCAGGGCACCTATCAGGGCTATCAAGTTTAGACTATTGACATATAAGAATATCTTGATAAAGTGAACAGGTTACAGTTTCACATCAGAACATTCATGTCTCATCTCCCGCACATGGCCCAACTTGCCAGCAAAAGAAGGACGTTATGACCGTCACCCTGTTTAAAGCACTCTCCGACGAAACCAGACTGCGGCTGCTGCGCATTCTCCTGAGCCACGAGCTCTCGGTCAATGAACTGGTCACAGTCCTGGAAATGGGCCAGTCCCGCATCTCCCGGCATTTGCGCATTCTCACGGATGCCGGTCTTCTGACCTCCCGACGTGACGGCCTCTGGGTCTTCTATCATGCGCAGCAGGAAGGCGAGCAGCGCGAGTTCCTCGCCGCCATTGCTCCCTTCCTGCAGAACATCCCCGAGGCCGCCCAGGACAACGAACATACGGAACGGCTGCTTGAGGAGAGGACCAGAAAGTCCAAGCAGTTCTTCAACGAAATCGCCAAGGTCTGGGACAATCTCAACAGCGAGATCCTGGGCAGTTTCGATCTTGCCTCGGCAGTCTGCAGTGCCATGCCCCCAAACTGCCGGCTTGCGGCCGATCTCGGCTGCGGAACAGGCACGGTGCTCAAGCGCATGCTCAAGCACGCAGAAGGGCTCATAGGTGTCGACATCTCCTCGGGCATGCTGGAAGCCTGCCGGAAAACCTTTGCCGACATCCCTGATGCCGAAGAAAAAATCTCCCTGCGCATCGGCGAGCTCGAACATCTGCCCCTGAGGGATCAGGAAGTCGACTTTGTCTCCATCAATCTTGTGCTGCACCATCTGCACAAGCCCGAACAGGCGCTGCAGGAGATCCGCCGTATTCTCTCCCCGCGTGGCATGCTCTTCATCTCGGATTTTCAGAAGCACTCTGACGAAACTATGCGTTCCCGCTACGGGGACAGGTGGCTCGGCTTTGACAGCGTGAAGCTGGCAATGACACTACGTGAAGTCGGCTTCAGTCGTACCACCATACACAGACAGAAAGTCAACAAGGGTTTGACACTGCTTCTTATCACTTCCTATGTCTCTCCTCCTGTATCAACAAACATCTAACTTTTGCGAGGCTCCCATGGCAAAACCTCTTGAGCTGAATCTGGACTACAAAATAAAGGATATCGAACTTGCCGATTTTGGCCGCAAGGAAATGCAGCTTTCCGAAAAGGAAATGCCCGGTCTTATGGAATGCATCAAGAAGTATGGTCCCTCCAAGCCCCTCAAGGGCCTGCGCGTGACCGGCTCCCTGCACATGACCATTCAGACGGCCATGCTCATCCGCACCCTCTACGAGCTTGGTGCTGACATCCGCTGGGCATCCTGCAACATTTTCTCCACCCAGGATCATGCCGCTGCCGCCGTGGTCGCCAATGGCTACGCCAAGGTCTTTGCCTGGAAGGGTGAAAGCTCCGAGGACTACTGGTGGTGCACAGAAATGGCTCTGACCTGGCCTGACGGAAAGGGACCCGATCTCATCGTGGACGATGGCGGCGACGCGACACTGCTCATCCACATGGGCTATGCCTGCGAAAAGAATCCCGACATGCTCACCAAGACCCCCGGCAACGAGGACGAGGCCATCATTCTGGCACGCCTCAGGGATCGCTATGAAGCCGATCCCGAACACTGGCAGAAGGTTGCTGCCAATGTGAAGGGCGTGAGCGAGGAAACCACCACCGGCGTGCACAGGCTCTATCACCTTGCCGAGCAGGGTGCTCTGCTCTTCCCCGCCTACAATGTCAATGACTCCGTGACCAAGTCCAAGTTCGACAATCTCTACGGCTGCCGCGAATCCCTGGCCGACGGCATCAAGAGAGCCACAGACATCATGATTGCCGGCAAGGTGGTCATGATCTGCGGCTACGGCGATGTGGGCAAGGGCTGCGCCCAGTCCATGCGCGGCTTCGGTGCCCGTGTGCTCGTGTCCGAAGTGGATCCCATCTGCGCCCTGCAGGCCGCCATGGAAGGCTATGAGGTGTGCACTGTTGAAGACGCCCTGCCCATTGCCGACATCTATGTGACCTGCACAGGCGACCTCAATGTCATCACCGGTGCCCATATGGAACAGATGAAGGACGAAGCCATCGTCTGCAACATCGGCCACTTCGACAACGAAATCGACATGCACTACCTGAACACCACCGAAGGCTGCGTCAAAACCAATATCAAGCCCCAGGTGGACAAGTGGACCCTGCGTTCCGGGCGATCCATCATCGTCCTGGCCGAAGGACGCCTCGTCAATCTTGGCTGCGCCACCGGCCACGCCAGCTTTGTCATGTCCAACAGCTTCACCAACCAGACACTGGCCCAGATAAGCCTGGCCACGAGCAAGGGGCTGGAAAAGAAGGTCTACACCCTGCCCAAGGAACTGGACGAAGAAGTGGCCCGTCTCCATCTGGCCCGTATCGGCGCCAAGCTGACCACGCTGACCCAGGAACAGGCCGACTACCTGGGCGTCAAGGTTGAAGGTCCCTACAAGCCGGACTACTACCGCTATTAATTCCTGCGTGCATTCCGATCAGAGCTGAAATCCTTCATGCTTTGCTGACACGGCTGCAGCCGCAGTACCCTGTTCTCTCCAGACAGGGACTGCTGCTGCAGCTTTTGTTTTCCTGCACCCCGCATCTCCCAAAAGGACAAAAGCCGGACAGAGTGCTTATCTCCTCTTCGACAACATTCTTGCAACAGAACAGGCAAGCAGGGCGTCTGACACAGGTAGCGGACGCAATCCGGCCACGACTGTCGGACACGTTTCTGCAGGCCTGCAGCTGAAAGAGTTGTCCCCGGACGAGACCCGTGCAAACAGGGGACTTCTCCTGGCCTCTTCCGCGCAAACTGTCCTGCTCTTTTGACTTTTTGCGATCTTTAGCCTAGATCGGGCAGAATCTGCCGGACGTTTCGCCACCCTCCAGTCCCGGCAGACAACCCAAGCGATGAGGGTGGCATCCCCCTGCCTGTCCTTCCCGGCCCCCTCCGCACAGGGCATCTTCAGAAAAACCGGCTCATGCGGACACTGCCAGGGGAACAGGACCTTTCCCGCCCGGCACAGCCGGCACACCATGACCAGCAACGCCATGACCGACACTTCTTCCCTTCCGCAGAACCACAAAAAGCATCCCGGAGCAACCATTACCCTTGTCCTGCAGCCTTCAGGACGGACCAGCATCATCCCCAGGCCCAAGACTGTCCATCAGCTTCTCGACAGGCTTGGCTACCTTGAGGAAACAGCCCTTGTCATCCGCAACGGACGCCTGCTGACCCCGGATCTGGCCATATTGCCCGACGAGACCATTACCGTCCGATCCATCATATCGCACGGCTAGAGCCTGATGCTGCAAACGGACCCTCAAGAACAGAGTTTAGGAATTTCATGCTTGATCTCTTCTCCAATACCGAACAGGCCCTGCGCAACTTCTCCATCGCCTTCATCCCAGCCTTTCTCGGCATCATTCTCCATGAAATCGGCCATGGCTACATGGCCCTGCGCCAAGGAGACTACACGGCCAAGCTCAACGGCCGCCTGACACTCAATCCCCTTCCGCACATCGATCCCGTGGGCCTGCTCATGTTTGTTCTGACCAGCTTGAGCGGCAGCTTTGTCTTTGGCTGGGCCAAGCCTGTGCCCGTCAATGTCCGGGCCTTCCGCGATCCCAGACACGGACTCATGCTGGTGGCCCTGGCCGGTCCCCTGGCCAACGTCCTGCTGGCACTCCTTTTCGGCCTGCTGCTCAAGCTGACCATCACCCTGTTCCCGCCGCTGGCCTACCAGCACAGCAGCGCCTACATCTTTGCCCTGTCCATGATGCAGACGGGCATTGTCATCAACCTTGGGCTTGCGCTGTTCAACCTGTTTCCCATTCCACCCCTGGACGGCAGCAAGGTCGTCTCCTACTTCCTGCCGGGACGCCTCGCCTATTCTTACCTTTCCATAGAGAGATACGGCCTGATCATATTGATCCTTCTCATTGCCTCCGGCGCCCTGGGACCGATCATCACGCCCATTCTCAAGGGCAGCTTCCATCTGATCCTGGACCTCTTTGCCCTGTAGACACGGATTGCCCCTTGTCTCCGCACCTTTCTTTTTCAGTATCTGTTCAGCTTCGTAAAAACATGTCAATACCTATTGATTTCATATAGTTATACCATTACATTGGGCACCATGAACAATCATCATGATTATGTAAAAACAGGCATGAGATTACAAATGCTTATAAAATCAAGCTGGGCAGTTGCCTTTTTCAAACCATGAAACTCATAGGCATTGACTACGGCCAGGTACGCACTGGCCTTGCGGCCACAGATCCCGACAATATTCTGGCCTATCCCCTGACGACCCTCGATTTCTCCCGGTTTCCGAACCGCAAGGCCTTTCTGGCCGCCCTGGCAGAGCGCATTGCCGAAGAAAAACCGGACAGGGTCATCATAGGCCTGCCCCTGCAGCCTGACGGCACCGAGAGCCTGACCACGCGTCAGGTTCGCAACTTTGCCCAGCGCCTGCAGCGACGCATCAGTGCGCCCTGTCTGTTCATGAACGAACTGCTGAGTTCCGAAGAAGCCTTAAGCGATCTCAGGGAGGCCAGGGTCCGGACACGTCGCGTCAAGAGCGTTCTTGATCAGCAGGCGGCCGTCCGCATTCTGGAAAGCTACCTCCATGCCCCTGACAAGGCCCTTCCCCTGGACGGCACTGTCTGACCCTTGTCTTTCACCACTTTCCCCACAGGAGTCCGGTGTTCCTCATGCGGCACGTCATCAAATACCTTCTTCTTGCCACCTTCTGCATCCTCCTGGCTGCCGGGACATGGGTGGGCTACACGGCCTGGACCTTCCTGAACACCGCACCGGAAACTCCCGGCAAGGACATCTATATCGACATTCCCCCGGGAGCCACCCTTTCCAGAATATCGGTGACCCTGGAAGAGAAGGGGGCCATTACCAGTTCCTTCAAGTTCCGCCTGCTGGCCCGGTACAAGAAGGCTTCCACGGCCCTGCAGGCCGGACGCTTTCAGCTCAGTACCGGCTGGCTGCCGGAAAGGGTGTTGGACACCCTGGTCAACGGCAAGCCCGTGCTGACCCGCATCACCATTCCGGAAGGCCTGACCCTGTGGCAGACGGCCAGACTGCTGGCAGACAGGGGCTTTGCGCCCTATGACGAACTGATGGCCGTCCTCAAGGATTCCAGGTTCCTTCTGCATTACGGCATTCCCTTCGCCACGGCCGAGGGCTTTCTGATGCCGGACACCTACCTGCTCAAGCTGCCGGACGAGACGGCTCCGGATCCCAGGCAGGCCTGGAAGGTGGCCGGCCGCCTTGTGGACAACTTCTGGCAGAAGGCCGCTTCCTGTTGGCCCGATGGCAAGAAGCCGGAGAGAAAGGAACTGCAGCGCCTTGTCATCCTGGCCTCAATTGTCGAAAAGGAAACCGCCGTGCCGGCCGAACGCCCCAGGGTTGCCGGCGTCTACACAAACCGCCTGAAGAGGAACATGCTCCTGCAGGCAGACCCCTGCGTCATTTACGGACTGGGGGAAATGTTCAGGGGCAATCTCACCCGGTCCATGTTGAACGATCCGAAAAATGCCTATAATACCTATCAGAAGGCAGGTCTTCCCCCTGGCCCCATCTGTTCCTTCGGCGTTTCCGCGCTGAAGGCTGCCGTCAAGCCGGAGGAGCATGACTACCTCTACTTTGTGGCCATAACAGATGGAGGCGCGCACAAGTTCAGCAAGACCCTGCAGGAACACAATATTGCCGTGCAGCAGTATCTCAGAAACCGCAGAAAGGCCCAGTCCGGCCAGTAAGCCGGTGCCGGGCGAGGGGCAGGGGAGCGATACCTTTCTGCTCCTGGACAAAGAACCTGCTTTCCATTCCCTGACAGCGAACCCAATTCAAGGAGGCGGCGCGTCCCCCCCTGCCCGCAGGCTGGGGCTTTTGCGCCGATACGTGATGAAATACCTTATTGTTGAAGATTTCTCCGGCCAGGCAGTCCCCTTCATCTTTCCAAGGCGCGTGGACCATGTGGACATGTTCGAGCAGCTTCCCTACGGCAAGGTTCTTTCGGCAGGATATGTGGAACTGCAGCCGGACGGCACCTTCGACTGCTACGGCGGCAACGCGGAACTGCAGCTCAAGGCCGATCCGCAAAAGGACAGCGCCCTGCTCAAGGAAGCCTTCCGCAAGCGCCCCGATCATCATTAGAGGAGCCCGTCCACTGCCGGATGGCAAGCCTCTTCATTGAGCAAAGACCAAGGAAAAAGGCTGACAGGAAAAGAAACCTTCCTGCCAGCCTTTCTTTTTGCAAAGTTGTCCTGAACGCCTATTTGCCGACGAGCTTCGCGTCCTCGACATTGTCCTCTTCTGCAGGACTGTCGTTGTCGGACTTGTCCGGCAGGGCCTTGAGGCCGTCGGCATCAGGCTGCGCCAGAAGCTGCAGCTGGCCATCCTCATAGCGCATGGGGACACAGCCCTTGTTCATGATGACAATGCCTGTGGTCTCCAGGACTTTCATTCTGTAAGCATATTCCTGTTCTATCCTTCTGTGCCGTGCCAGGAACCAGAGCCTGCCGAGATAGCAGACAACAAGAAAGGCGACCACGCCCACTATGATCCAGAGGATGTACGGCTTCAGGGCCGCGCCGACGGCCATGGCCATTTCCATGGCGCTGTCCACAAAGAGGACGGCACAGCCCAGGGCTATCAGGGCAAGCAGAATCACAATGGTCGGCGCATGGCGCACAATGGCATAAAAGCGCTGCAGCCGCACCGGGACTTCTTCTGGTGTTCCGCCGCTGCCTGAGGGCTGATCAGAGGTTCCGTTGAGGGAACGGGAGAAGAACTGTCCGGACAGATGCAGAAGAAGGAGCAGGCCGACAGGGGACAGCACTGCTGCCACAAGCCATCCGACCCAGGGGAAGCGGGCCATCTTGGGACCGCCTGCCACAAGCGGCTCGGCATTGGTGATACCGTAGAAAAAGGCAATGGCACCCACAATGAGTTCCAGAAAGCAGACGGCAATGAGATAGTAGACAACAATTTCCCTGTTGCGCTCATCGTACCAGGCACCCTTGAACTGTACCGCCGACTTTTTCAGCTTCTGCGCCTTGCCTTCTTCCTGCCCAGTCCCGGCCTCCTGTGCCTTCTGAGCCTTCTGTGTGCGTGCAGTCTGCTGTTCTTCCATCATATCCTCCTGTTGGAATGGTCGGGCCACTACGTGCATGTCCCAAGCATATCTTGCCCCGTTGCCTGCGGCAAGCGTCCTGTTCAGCGTTCTGTCCTCTTCTCGACCCACTGGAAGAGGACCGGGAATCGGGCATGGGCAGGCTGCAGGACACTCTGACACACTATTTTTTACAGGAATGTCTTTTTTGGAAAAAATGCAGACTGCCCACCTGGCAGTCCCATGTCCATGGGACAGGGGGCACTGAGACAGATCGTCCCTGCAGGAACGAAAAAAACGAAAGGAAGGCTGTCTTTCGCCAGGGAAAAACAGCCTTCCTGCACAGGTCAGATGTTGCTAATGATCAAGCCTTGCCTGCTCACGAAGAGACACGGCGGATAGAAATGAGCTTCTTCTTCCAGTAGGGGGACGTCAGGCTTTCCATGCGCACATGGGAGCCCTTGCGCGGAGAATGGATGAAGGCATTGCCGCCTGCGTACATACCCGTGTGCAGGCTTGCCCCGCCCATGCGGAAGACCACAATGTCACCGGGCAGAGGCGCATTTCGTGCGACCTTGTGACCGGCAGTGAGCTGATCCGTTGTCCGGCGCGGCACCTTGACCCCGTTCTTTCCATAGGCCCAGTAAATGAGCCCCGAACAATCAAAGCCCTGACGTGGAGAAGCTCCACCCAGACGATAGGGCTTGCCCATCTGCGAGTACGCATCGCGGACGGCCAGCTGAGCCTTGGGGGACGCTTCGGATGAATTCGTATTGATACCTGCGCCGCAGCCTGTCATCAGGCCAAGGACAAAGAGCAAGGAAAGAAGCTTGATCAGAATGAGAGGAGAACGATTCATGACCCACTCCAGAAAAGATCAGAGGTTGTCTGACTTTCTTATCGGTCCCTGCCCCGGAAACTTTAGGGAGCGGAAACAAAAAAAAGGAAGGTCATGAAGGAAACCGTCAGACAAGGCTCCCCTGCACAAGGGTCTTCTGCGCATGCCGTACCATGCGCTTCCTGGCAAAGAGGGAAGAGATGTCCGCAAAGAATCGCGACACGGGAAGCTCAAGTTCCCGGCCGTATAGGGTACGCTTGTGGGCAAAGGAGAGAAAGAGCGCTTCCGAGGCCCGGGTCAGAGCAACATAGAGGAGCCTTCGTTCCTCCTCCAGGGCATTTTGGGATAGCTCTTCTTCCCTCCCCCGCAGCAGAGCCCTTCCATGAGGCAGCAGGCCATCATTGAATCCTGGCAAAAAGACGGCCCTGAATTCCAGTCCCTTGGCCGCGTGCATGGTCAGAAGACGCACGGCCTCCGCCCTTGACTGCAGGAGATCCACTTCCTTCTGCCAGCAGACCTCTTCCAGCAGCCGCTCCCAGCTGCCCGCTCCGGCAAAGGCCTTCCCGAGCTGCTCCCAGGCAGGCGTTGCCAGGATTTCCTCTGTCAGAGCGCCCTGCTGCATGAGCAGAGGGACAAGTTCTGCCGGTGGCTGTGTGCTCCGGCTGATGTTCAGCAGCGATCCGAGTCCGAAGGTCTGCCTGCCGGCAAGAATTTGCTGCTCCATGAAGGCCAGCACCTTTTGTATGCCCTCATCCTGCCAGAACAGGTTCAAAGACGGCGCCTGCACAGGAATCCCCTTCTGGGTCAGGGCCCGCATGAGGGAGGGTATCTGGGCCTTCAGCCGGACAAGCACGGCTATGTCGGAAGGAGAGCAGTCTCCGGGCAGGCCAGGGTATCTGTCCTTCTGCAGGTCGAGCAGGGTGTGCGATGTGGCGCCCAGCAGGCCTGCAATCTGATCGGCAAGCCAGCGTTCCTCAATGGCCTGCGTGGGCGCTTCAAAGGAGGTCAGCACGGCCGACAGGGGGCGTGCCGCTGTCAGATGGCCGGAAGAAGGGGCATCGTGCATGGTCTGGCTGGCCAGATCGAGAATTTTCTGACTGGAACGGAAACTCATCTTCAGTGAGCGTGTGGCAAGGTCAGGCCACAGTTCTTTGAGAACAGGCACAATGTCGGAAAGAGCGCCCCTGAATCCGTAGATGGACTGGTCAGGATCGCCTATACCGAAAAATCCCTGACCCGAGAAAGGCAGCAGGCTCTGGACCACGCGGACTTGTAGAAGAGAGAGGTCCTGTACCTCATCCACGAGCACATGTTCTGGACGGATGCTCTCCTGAAGCTCGTGGTCCCTGAGGAAGACTTCCAACAGATCCGTAAAATCGAAGCGCAGGATGGTGCTGTTGCACTTGGCCTGCGCGTAGGCACGCAGTACGGCACGCTCCGAGCTGTCTCTGGCCATGGGCTCGCAGCGCTCGCGCATGAGCTCAATATGGTTTGCATAGTCGCGCACCTTCCTGTCATCCAGGTCCGGGAGCACGGTGCGCACGGACTGCATGAGCAGGCCTTGTGCCTGTTCGTCCGGCAGAAGCACGGCAGTGGAGTGCTTCTTGCGCAGAGACTTCCAGGCCAGGGCATGAAAGGTTCCGCAGAAGGGCAATTCTGTCTCTGGCAGCCGCTCCCGCACACGCGCCAGGATTTCTTCTCCGGCTTTGCGGCTGAAGGTCAGGGCAAGCAGACGCTCAGGCTGTGTGCCCTGATCAAGCAGACGCACAATGCGTTCGGTCAGAAGTCTGGTCTTGCCGGCACCTGGTCCTGCCAGCACAAGCAGAGGCGAGGAGACATGCGTGCAGGCTTCCTCCTGTTCCTGTGTCAGCTTAATCCCTGTGCCTGCCTGCTGTGGCTCCCGGGATCGGGGAGCGGTTCCGAGCCCAGAATCTTCCCCGGTCGGACCGTCCTGCTGTTCTCCTCCCTGTGCTGCTTCCTCCTGTGGCATTCCGGGTGCCGTGCGCTGCACCTTTTGTCCGCCAGCCGTGCTCTGTTCACTTCTGGCAAAGCCTTCGGGCGGAAGGAGCTTCTGTGTCTTCCTTGGCTCTGTCCGGCAAGCCTGCTTCCTGCTTCTGGCAGCCAGGTCTGCCCTATCCTGACTGCCAGGACACAAGTCCTTCAGCTCCTCGGGAGAAAAGACGGTAATTGTGCCAAATTCTCCGTCATATCCGCCCTGCAGGGCTATTTCGCCACAGCGTATGCGGCGTATGGCCTCGCCAAGCACAGGGTTGTAGGCCGAGATCTCGTCAATGGAGAGATGGGCCAGAATGGCAAACTCGCTGCCAAGATGTTCCAGGGCATGCTGGAACCTGACCTGAAGCTTCTTGCTGTGGGCTGAGAGACCGTAGATCTGAGCCAGCACAGAGGGGAGAGGAATGATGGGATGGACTTCGGGCTCATCGGGAAGCGTTACGTTCTTCTTTCTGTCGGCCAGCTCCCAGACCCTGTGCAGCACACCAATGGTCAGCGGCTTGCCGCACACCGGGCAGATATTCCCGTGTGCAGCAGACTCTTCGGGTGTCATGACCACCTGACAGGCCCTGTGTCCGTCGAGATGATACTTGCCTTCTTCAGGGTAGATTTCCAGGGTTCCTGCAAAGTAGTCTGCATCCTGTCTGTTGCGTGCACGCCTGGCAGCAGTCCGCAGGGCTGCAAACATGCCGTCGTAGCTCGGCTGCCCCAGGAACAGATTGGCCTCCCTGCCGAGATTGGCTCCGGAATGCGCATCCGAATTGGAAATGAGGGCAAAGCCATCCAGGGCAGAGACCAGGCGGTTCATGGCAGGGTCGGAAGACAGGCCGGTTTCCAGGGCAAAGATATGCGGTGTCAGATCTCCAAAACAGTCTTCAATGGCATCAAAGCCTGACCGGGATCCGAACAGGGAAAACCAGGGCGTCCAGATATGCGCTGGAATGCAGATGCCCCTGTCCGAGGTTTCAAGGACCAGTTCGAGCAGGTCATGGGCATCAAGTCCCAGTATGGGGCGACCATCGGACTCTATGTTGCCTATCTGTCCAAGCTTGCGGGAGAACCGTTCCACATCGTCCAGAGTAGGGAAAAAGACCAGTGTGTGAATGCGCCGTACCTTGCCGCCACGCTTGTAGATGGAGCTGATCTCTGTCTGCAGGCAGAAGAGAGGAGGGCGGGCATCTGCGATTTCCCTGTCTGTCACTATCCTGTCTGGTACCCCCTTCAGGCGATACAGGCCGGACGACTCATCCAGTTCCAGCCCTGTCCGCAGTTCTGCCTGCCAGGCAGGATGGGTAAAATCGCCTGTGCCCAGGACATGTATGCCCTTGCACATGGCCCATCCTGCCAGATGCGGCAGGGTGAGCTGCTTGCTCGTGGCCATGGAAAAACGGGAATGTATATGGAGGTCAGCAACGTACATGGCGAAAAACTCCTTCTGAGACTACAGAGGCTCTTGATTCTGCCGAAGTATTTCACAGGTCGCACCCCATGCCAAGATGTGTGAGGCGCAGGGCACTGTTTCACGTGAAACAGTGCCCTGTCTGCTGTTCATCAAGATGAACGGGATACAATCCTCTCCCGGCTGTCAAAATCATGTCAGGTCATCTGCAGGCAGGCATTGACCCAATAATTTATCAGCACTCAGGAAGACAAAAGCAATACAAAACTTGCTGATGCTTTATGTATGCAACAAAAATTTTGTACATTGTAATATTCTTCATATCCCTGCTACTCCACAAACCCAGGGACAGTTTTCTCAATCCATATTTTTTCACAGAGTTACACACACTGTTTTAAATGCACATTTACAGAAAAATATACAAACTTCCGATCAAAATATGTTGTTAATTTCAAGAAAAATTTTACGTATAACCTGATATTCAAGGGTGGAAAAAATAAAATTTATTCCATATAC
>DXHV01000076.1 GCA_019113165.1 Candidatus Desulfovibrio intestinipullorum | reverse complement strand
CTCACAAAAATGCTGTTCCAATTCCCATAATCTGGAGGGAGATCTCGCCAAGGCGCCCCCGAGCGCATAACCCATATGACAGCGTTGAAAAAGCGTCTGTTGTCTCCGGCAGGGCGACCACGCTTCCCCGTTCCATTGGGAAATAACGGTGCAATCTTGTCCCAAAGTTCATCAGTGATATCATGTCGGTGGTGAGCTTTGACGGCATCCATGCAGAAGACTCCTTAGTGAATCTGTATGGATACAATATCAAAATCACCACACTATGACAAAGTTGAAGTCAGATAGGCTGGTTTTCGATTTTGTCAACACGACCTAGACTTCCTTGAGCTCGTACTCTCTTGTGCCCATGCCCAGCTCTTCGGCGTATCTGAGCTGAATGGTGCCATGGGTATGGGGCCAGCGGGCAGTGAAGATGTCACGGCCCTGCAGGTCGAGACTGGCCAGAAGGGGCGCCTTCTGCACAAGGTCAAAGCAGGCCTGATCCAGGGCCACCGGATCATGGGAGGCCAGGATGCCCACGTCGGGAATCATGGGCATGTCGGACCAGCCGGCGCAGTCGCAGTCCGGGGTCACGTTCATCACGAAGTTGATGTAGCAGATGTGCTCCTCGTAGCCCTTCACGGCACCGTAGGCGTATTCGGTCAGGCGTTCCATGAAGGCCGGCACGTCCGTGGCCCAGTCGATTTCAATGGCCTTGGGTTCGCAGACGGTCATGCACTCGAAGCAGCCGATGCATTTAGAGGAATCGCAGTGGCTCTTCTTGTTTTCCTGAAGGCTCATGGCCTGTTCGGGACAAATGCGCACGCAGTTGCCGCAGCCAATGCACTTTTCCTCGTTCACGGACACCGTCGTGCCGTGCTGATCGCGCTTGCCGCGCTGGGAGGCACAGCCCATGGCCAGGTTCTTGATGGCACCGCCGAAGCCGGCCATTTCATGCCCCTTGAAATGCGAGAGCACCACCATGGAGGGCACCTTCACGATTTCGGTGGCAATGTGCACTTCCTTGAAATTTTTGGCATTGATGGTGACGGGCATGTCGTTTTCGCCGAACAGGCCGTCGGCAATGATGGTGGGCGCGTCCACGACACCGGGCGCAAAGCCGTGACGCAGGGCCGTGTTCAGATGATCCACGGCATTGTGACGGGTGCCGGAATAGAGGGTGGTGGTATCCGTCATGAAGGGCAGGGCGCCGGCGGCACGCACCTTGTCCACCACCACCTGCACGAGCTGCGGGTTCAGGTGGGTGTCGTTGCCCGTTTCACCGAAGTGCAGCTTGATGGCACAGGGCTTGTCCTTGACGACCACTTCATTGAGCTTGAGCAGGGAGCACAGCCTGGCAATCTTGGCAGCCTTTGTCTGGCTGTGCTTTCTACAGGACATGGAACAGTAGTAGACGGTAGAAGCCATATCTTCTCCTTGGAAAAACAGGAACAGAGTAGGAAAACGGGTTGGGCTGAACGTCGAAAAAAAAACGAGGGCAGCGTCAGGCCTCAAGGCTCTCTTACCAGCCGCCGAACCTGGGCAGCAGGGCAACAGCCCTGTTGTTGCGTACAAGATAGAAGGACTGATGCATCATGGCCGTGGCGCAGGCATGGTTGGGCAGGATGCGCAGCCTGGAATCGGCCCGCAGCTGCATGAGCGTCTCGCGCACCTCCTCATCCGGGTGTGCGGTCACACTCAGCATGCCGTGTTCCTGATTGAGCTCGGCCACCCTGATGCCCGGCAGCAGGCTTCCTTCCATGGTGCACACAAGGCCGAAGCCCTGGCTGGCAAAACGCCGCTCCAGGCCCCTGTCCGAGGAGAGGGCCGCCCAGCCGGCATCGGTCAGCAGACGGGCCGGCTGCCGGCCCTGTTCGGGAAAGCCGCCGATGACGCTGGTGAGCACGCTCAGGGCCAGATCGTCAAGGGTGCAGACGCCAAGTCCCTCCATCACCAGGTCCATGAACAGGTACACGCCGGCCCGCACTTCGCTGATGCCGGACCTGGGTGTGCCAAGCAGGGCCGTGGGCGTGGAGCCCACGCTCACGATGGGACAGGCATGGCCCCTGGAACGCAGCAGGGCTGCGGCCTGCAGGGCCGCCTCCTGCTCCTGTTCGGCCAGGGCCAGTATGGAGGCCACATCCGGGCAGTCGTAGGCAGATCCCGCATGGGTGAGCACTCCGGCCACAGTCTGCCCGGCAGCACGAAGCAGATCGGCCACCTGGACAAGCTCCGGATCCTGCGCGGCAAGGCCTGCCCTGTGGCCGTCACAGTCTATTTCCAGCAGGACGGAAAAAGTACAGCCCTGCTCTCTGGCATAGTCGGCCAGAGCCTGGGCCATGGTGCGGCTGTCCAGCAGCACCTTGAGATCCGTGCCCTGCTCCATGAGGGCTCTGGCCCTGGCAAAGAGGGACGGCCTGATGCCCACGGCAAGGACAATGTCCCTGGCGCCCAGACTGGCCACGGCCTCGGCCTCGCCCATGGTGGCCACAGTGCAGGGACTGGTGGCGGAGGGCAGAATGCGGCGGGCCACTTCCCAGCAGCGGCAGGTCTTCAGATGGGGACGCAGACAGACAGAACTGTCTTTCCAGTGTGCGGCAAGCCGTGCGGCATTGCGCTCAAGACGGGATTCATCCAGCAGCAGACAGGGCGTGGGCAGCTCTGTCAGGGGAACAGGGGCCTCGAAGAAACGGGCCTGCAGGTTTGGGGACATGAAAAAACTCCGGACAGGAACATGCCATTCAGTTGTGATGCGAAGGATTCTTCAGGACAGAAAATGATACCGGGGATGGCTGCCCTCGTCCAGAACCAATATGCGCAAACTCTTGCCTATTTGTGCACGCACATCCCCGCACGAAGAGCCGGAGACTCCGATGGGGCGTCCCAGGGGCGCAGGGCCCCTGGTGCTGTGCTCCGGGCACCGCCCGGAGCACAGCACGGCACAGAAGCATGAACGGCGCGCCAAGCCGGCTGCGTCCGGCAGGTCTCCGTGGCAACCTCCTGTTCCGAGCCACTTTTTCCCAGTTCCGCACATCCGACTTGCCACTGGACGTCCCGGCAGGTAAACCAGTTCTGACTTAAATTTTGTCTTGCATTTCGGTCGATTGCCCAGACAGGCACAAACCGGCGCCTGCAGCTGCCCCTTCTGCCTCATGGGGCACGCGCTCCGGACCACTGCTCCTGATTGTCCAGCCAATCTGTCTGATATCAATATCTTAGCAAAGTGATATGCTTTTTGAACCGGCCCCATGCCGTCCTTTCTGCCTGCTCTACGGCCCGTCTGCCAAGTCAGAAATAACTCAAAATAGCAGGCTCCATGTCCTGTCCCCTGCCCCATGCACACAGCCGGATCACCACACATGGGGCGTCTTCAGGGCCATGCATGCCACTGCTGACGGGTTTGCCGGCAGGACAACGGCCCTGCGTGCCATGATTTTTCCTGCCTGCAGGGTTGACAAGCTTGCGTCTTTTGTCACAAGCACAGAGACACAAGGTTTTTGCTTTTTCTGGCCTGTTTCTTGCAAAAACAATTACGGCAGTCACCGGCAGTTCCAGGCAGGCCCTGTGTGGAACAGATGCAGATCCCGACACACGCGGTTCCACGCCTCCCCTGTTTCCGCAGCGCCCCAAACGGTACTCCTGTCTGGTTCGGAGAACAAGCCACAGCAGGCGCCTTGCCGCACACTGTCCGCCACTCCAGTCCTTACTGAACCGAACACACAGTCCCTTCCCTGCCCACAGGGAGGAGACGTCTTCAGCATACGGGAGCATGTCCATGGCCGAACACAATGATGTTGCAAACAGACCCACTCTGGAAAAAAGCATGTCGCCACTGTCCATCTGGGCACTGGCCTTTGGAGCCATCATCGGCTGGGGCGCCTTTGTCATGCCCGGCCTGCGTTTTCTGCCAGGCTCCGGCCCCCTTGGTGCCGTCATAGGCTTTGTCGCCGGCGGCATCATGCTCATGTTCGTGGCCCTGGCCTACGGCCGTCTGGTGGGCAGCTTCCCCATAGCCGGTGGCGTGTTTGCCTTTGCCTACGCAGCCTTCGGCCCCACTCTGTCCTTCATCTGCGGCTGGGCCCTGGTGCTCGGCTATCTGAGCATCATTGCCCTGAACGCAACGGCCATAGTCCTCCTGACCCGCTTTCTCATGCCCGGGCTGCTGGAATTCGGGCACATGTACACCATTGTGGACTGGCATATCTACGCCGGCGAGCTCATCCTGCTGGAAGCCGTGCTCGTGCTCTTCTGGTGGCTCAACTACTGCGGTGCCGATGTCGTGGGCAAGATTCAGGTTGCCCTGGCCCTCATTCTCGCCGCAGGCGTCATTCTCATCATGGCCGGTGCCGCCATCCATCCCACAAGCTCGATCCACAACCTGGAACCCTTCTTTGCCTCAGGCAAGACGCCCCTGGCCTGCATCATTGCCGTCACGGCCATTGCGCCCTGGCTCTTTGTGGGCTTTGACACCATTCCCCAGGCTGCAGAAGAATTCAACTTCAAGCCGTCCATGAGCACCATTCTCATGCTGCTCTCCATTGTGTGCGGCATTCTCACCTACGCTGCCATCACCGTGGCCGTGGCCATTGTCGTGCCCTGGGAACCCCTGATCCGAGACTTCACCATCTTCTGGCATACAGGGCACGTGGTCAATCTCTGCCTTGGCCCCGTGGGCAGCATCATTCTGGGCCTTGCCGTGCTCTCTGCCATTCTGACCGGCATCAACGGCTTCTACATTGCCTGCTCCCGCCTGCTCTTCAGCATGGGCCGCGCCCACATCCTGCCCACCTGGTTTGCCGAGCTGCACGGCAAGCACAAGACGCCGTCCAATGCCCTGAACTTCATCCTGCTCCTGGTGCTCATTGCGCCCTTCTTCGGACGCGAGGTCCTCTCCTGGGTTGTGGACATGTCCTCCATCGGCACCATCATCGGCTACTTCTTTGCCTCCCTGGCAAGCTACTCCCTGGCCCGGGAATGCGTGCAGTTCCAGCAGGGCACGGTGCGCCCCCTGGCCATCCTGGGCTGCCTGTCCTCCCTCATCTGCCTGGGACTGCTCGTCCTGCCCTTCTCCCCTGCCTCCATCAGCATCCATTCCTGGGTCGTCCTGGGCATCTGGGTCATCCTGGGCGTTGTCGTGTACTGCATGCGCCTGCACGCCGTGCGCAGCATTCCCGAAAAGGAACGCGCCTTCCTCATCCTTGGCGACAACGAACTCTTCCATATCTTTTTACGCAGACACGGAATCAGGGACACAGGCATTCTCTAGGTTTCGCATTCTTGCAGGACCGGCACGGCCCGGGAGCGCAATTCTCCAAAAGATCCTTCCCGTTCCGTTCCGACTCGGATCCTTTTCAGGCTGAACAAAAATCCTCCGTCCAGACTTGGTGGGGGATTTTTTTCATGCCTCATGCAACATGCATGTACATATCCTTCCCAAAACGTCCCCTTCCTTGTCGTCCCTCTCATGGCAGAAATATATTTACGTCGTTTCAGCCCCTTAGGACAGAGTACAGCGGTGGACGGACTGTATCATGACAGGAACGCTCTCCAAAGTAGAGCCTGATTGTGTCATTCTGTGGTCCATTCCTGCTTTCTGCTTGAAGGGAGACTGGACTTTTGCTACATCAAAAGCCATACAATTCAGACTCCCCTTCTGTCATGGTTTTGAGAGCCCTTGTGCCGCAGGTCCGCCCCCGGGACTCCGTCAAGGACGCACTCAGTTCGAGGCGTGCTCATGCTTTCTCCCACCAAAGACACCACACTCCACCCTGCCTGCGCCGTCTGCTCCTACGACAACTGGACACTCATGCAAGTGACCAGGCAGTTCACGGAACTCTTTCCCGAAGCCCGCACAGGCAGCCCCCTGCTGCCCCTCTTCGAAAGGCAGGGGCTCATCAGGCCAGGCCAGCTGGACAACATAGAGGATACCGGAGGCTTTGCCTGCCCCGCCAGGGGCAAGAACCTCCTCTTCCTGCGCTGGATGACCGTGCGCCTGGAAAATCTCATGCCCCTGCGCCTGCTGGACGTACTGCAGATGCCCCTGGACATGTTCGAGGAACGCGAGCTTCTCTACTCCTCCCTCAACAACATCCTGGACTCCATTCACGACGGCATCTGGATGATAGACGCCCGGGGCATCACCATTGCCGTCAACAAGGCCATGCAGCGCATTGCCGGCATAGCGCCCGAAGAGGTGGTGGGCCTCACGGTGCAGGAGGCTGCCAGGATCAAGAACTTCTCCTCCTGCGTGACCCTGCGGGCTCTGGAGGAAAAAAGGGCCGTGACCATGTTTGACGACTATGCCAACGGCCGGCACTGTCTCAACACCGCCACCCCTGTCTTTGACGACAAGGGCAATGTGGTGCGCGTCATAGCCATCATCCGCGATCTGTCCGAGATAGAGTCCATGAACGACAGACTCGAGGACAAGCAGAACCTGCTCGCGGGCAGACCCAAGTACAGCGAGACGGAAATGCTGCAGATGGGCATTCTCGGCAGTTCACCGGCCTCGCAGCAGCTGCGGGCCTCCCTCATGATGGCTGCCCATACGGACGCCCCGGTTCTGCTTCTGGGAGAGACCGGCACGGGCAAGACCATGTCCGCCAAGGCCATCCACAACCTGAGCCAGCGCAAGGACAGGAACTTTGTCTCCCTGAACTGCGGCAGCATTCCCATGTCCCTGCTGGAGTCCGAGCTCTTCGGCTACGAGTCCGGGGCCTTCACCGGCGCCTCGCGCAAGGGCCGCAAGAGCGTCTTCGAGCTCGCGGACAACGGCACGCTCTTTCTGGATGAAATAGGCGAACTGCCCCTGTCGGCCCAGGCCACGCTGCTCCATGTTCTGGACGGAGAACCCTTCCGCAGGGTGGGCGGCGTGACGGACATCACGACCAATGTCCGCATTCTGGCCGCCACCAACAAGTCCCTGGAAAAGATGGTGGAAGAAGGCACCTTCCGCAAGGATCTCTTCTACCGCCTGCGCGTCATTGCCATCGAGATTCCGGCCGTGCGCGAGCGTCCCGAGGACGTGCAGGGGCTCATGGAATACTTTCTCTCCTCCATTGCCAAGGGCCAGCCCGTCCCCCATCTGAACGCCGCCCTGCGCAATGCGCTGCGCACCTATCAGTGGCCCGGCAATATCCGCGAAATCCGTTCCGTAGCCCGCTTCCTGCTGGCCCTGGGCAAGAAACGTCTCACGACAGAGGATCTGCCGCCCTACATCCTTTCCGTGCTGCCCAGGGACACACAGGGCAGAAACAGGCTCTCCAGACTTGGCCTCCAGGAAGAAGTGGAGGCCCTGGAGCGGGACCTCATAGCCCGCGCCCTCAGGGAAACAGGCAGCACCTACAAGGCTGCCAGGCTGCTCAAGGTGAGCCAGAGCACCATTGTCCGCAAGGCCCACCGCTACAACCTGAACGAACTGCAGGACAACTGAAAAAATACGCCGGGTCCCCTGACCAGCCTTTCCTCAAAGACACCACCGCTTTTTCCTGTTCAACAGGACACCTCTCTGGCAGGCAGGGCCTTGTGAACGCCGAAACAGAACTGAAACAGACGAATCCAGGCCCTGCCTTTCGTCCGTCCCCGGGACGGACAGGAAGCAGGGGCTTTGTGTGATACAAGATCTGGCGATGGCTGCAGGGGGAACACCTCGCGGCCAGGCGGCCGGGTGTCCGTTGCGCACTTTTCAGCCCCTGCAAGGCCTGGCACAACCGGAAGCCCGGAAACAAATCAGGAATGCAGCTAATCATTCTCAATACGCAGACCAGTGATGCATTTCTGACTCAAAAACAGACGCAGCCACGGGCCTCCTTCGAGCCCGGTTTGCAAAAAGAAAGACCTTTCGGCTTGTTGTGGAGAAAAAACGAGCCCTTTTGCCTGTGGCACGCTCCTTGCTATTTATTCAGCAAGAGCACGCCAGACGCTGAAAGCTGCTGGTCCGGGGCTCTTCACATGGACGCAAGACATTCCCCCATAGGTCATCAACATATCTGCACACGTCTGTTTCACCTTCAAAAATTCGCTCCAGGAGCTCTCCACATGAAAGTTGGCATCCCTACCGAAATCAAAGTTCAGGAATTCCGTGTTGGCATTACTCCTGCCGGTGTTCATGCCCTCAGGGAAGCAGGACATGACGTTCTTGTCCAGAAAGGCGCCGGTCTTGGCAGCATGATCACCGACGAGGAATACGTTGCCGCCGGTGCAACCATGGTCGAGACCGCAGCCGAAGCCTGGGCCTGCGACATGGTTGTCAAGGTGAAAGAGCCCCTGGCTCCCGAATACGAACTGTTCCACGAAGGCCTCATTCTCTACACCTACCTGCACCTTGCCGCCGAACCGGCCCTGACCCGGGCCCTGCTCGAAAAGAAGGTCGTGGGTATTGCCTACGAGACCGTGCAGCTTGCCAATGGCGCCCTGCCCCTGCTTGCCCCCATGTCCGAAGTGGCCGGCCGCATGTCCGTTCAGGTCGGCGCCGAAATGCTCACCAAGCATGCCGGCGGCATGGGCCTGCTCATGGGCGGCACGGCCGGTGTGGAACCTGCCCACGTCGTCATCGTCGGTGCCGGCACCGTGGGCCTGTCCGCGGCCAAGGTTGCCATGGGCATGGGTGCCCGCGTCACCATGCTGGACAGCAATATCAACCGCCTGCGCTACATCGACGACGTCTATGGTCAGAAGATTCAGACCGTCTACTCCAATGCCTACAACATCGCCGCCTGCGTGAAGCAGGCCGATCTGCTCGTCGGTTCCGTCCTCATCCCCGGCGCCAAGGCGCCCAGGCTCGTGACCGAAGCCATGGTCAGGACCATGAAGAAGGGGGCAGCCATTGTGGACGTGGCCATTGACCAGGGCGGCTGCGTGGAAACCACGGCCCGCCACGGTGTCACCTATCACGACAATCCGACCTTCATCGAATTCGGCGTGGTCCACTACTCCGTGGGCAACATGCCCGGCGCCGTTGCCCGTACCTCCACCTTTGCGCTCACCAATGCGACCATGCCCTACATGGTCGCCCTGGCCAGCAAGGGCTGGAAGACTGCCTGCCAGGACGACAAGGCCCTCGCCCTGGGCATCAATACCTGCGACGGCAAGGTCTTCTTCAGTGGCGTTGCCGAGGCGCTGGGGTACGAACTGCATGAACTCGGCGAAATTCTCTAGTCTTTTTTCCAGGTAGCGTGTACGCTTTTTCCGCAGGGAAGCAGAAAAGACGTCCTGCTCCCTTCGGGAAAGCCTCCGGCCTCGCCCGGCCCCCTTTGCACCCCTCTTCTGGTTCTCACCCGAAATTCCCAGTACAGCGCAAAGCACAGGAGACTGTCATGACCGACGCAAAGCAGCTTGTTGATCTTGATAAGAAGCATGTGTGGCATCATCTGACCCAGCACAAGGTCTTCGAAAACTCCGACCCTGTCATCTTCGTGGAAGGCAAGGGCCCCCGTCTGACCGACATCAACGGCAAAGAGTATCTTGATGCCGTGTCCGGTGGCGTGTGGACGGTCAACGTTGGCTACGGCTGCACCGAAATCGTGGACGCCATGGCCGAACAGCTGAAGAAGTTCAACTACTTCTCCAACGCCAACGGCAACATCCCCACCATTCTCTTCTCCGAGAAACTCATCTCCAAGATGCCCGGCATGGATCGCGTGTATCTGTCGAATTCCGGTTCCGAGGCCAACGAAAAGGCCTACAAGATCGTCCGTCAGATAAGCCAGCTCAAGCATGGCGGCAAGAAGAACAAGATCCTCTTCAGATATCGCGACTATCACGGCACGACCATCACCTGCCTCTCCTCCTGCGGTCAGTTCGAGCGCAAGAACCAGTACGGTCCCTTCACGCCCGGTTTCGTGGAATTCCCCGACTGCTCCGCCTACCGCCACGGCCTCGACAGCAATCCCGATGCCGGCCTCATCTTTGCCAAGCAGCTTGAGGACGTCATCCTGAAGGAAGATCCGGATACCGTGGGCGGCGTCATCGTCGAGCCCATCACTGCCGGCGGCGGTGTCATCGTTCCTCCGGACGGCTACCTGGAAGCCGTGGGCGAAATCTGCAAGAAGTACGGCATCCTGCTCATCATCGATGAAGTGGTGTGCGGTGTGGGCCGCACGGGCAAGTGGTTCGGCTACCAGCACTGGAACGTGAAGCCCGACATCGTCACCATGGCCAAGGGCGTTGCTTCCGGCTATGCCCCCATCTCCTGCACGGTGACCACCGAAGCCGTGTTCCAGGACTTTATCAACGATCCTTCCGACCGCGACGGCTACTTCCGCGACATTTCCACCTTTGGCGGCTGCACCGCCGGTCCCACCGCAGGCCTCGCCAACATCAGGTACATCGAGGAACACAACCTGCTCGAGAACGTGCAGTCCGTGGGCGCCTACCTCATGGACGGCCTCAATGCCCTGAAGGACAAGTACCAGATCATCGGCGATGTGCGCGGCAAGGGTCTGTTCTGCGGCTTCGAGCTTGTGAACGACCGCGAGACCCGCGAACCCGCACCCGAAAGCAAGGCCGCTGCCCTGTGCGGCGCCTGCATGAAGCAGGGCGTCATCATCGGCCGTACGGCCCGCTGCTTCCGCGACCTCAACAACACCATCTGCCTCGCTCCGGCCCTCAACAGCACCAGGGGCGACATGGATGAACTGCTGAAGGCCATTGATAACGGCCTGGCTACCCTCTAGTACCCGACAAAGCGGCTCATACCGCGACAGACATGCTCCGGAACTCCGGCCAGAGGCCTCCCAAAAGTGAAGCGTCCGCGGCCGGAGTTCCAAGGGAACAGGCACCCCCTGCCGTGTCCGTCCGATCCCCCAATTCCTGACCCATGGTTTCCAGCCAGAATGCGGTCAGCTGCTCTCCGCATCTCAATCCAGGGCGGGAATGCCCCGGCATTCCCGCATGCCTCACGGCGTGCCAGATCCCTGGCCTTCCCTTCGGGTTTCGTCTTCCGCAAAAGGACACGTGACCCGCTCCCTGTCTGTCCAGTACACTGTCCTGGCCCATGTCACTCCTCAAGTCACTCCTCCGGGCACAGCGACACGCACTGCCACAGACAGACCCGAGGGACTCAAGGCCCATGCGCCCTCCCCACATCCCGGGCGCCTGCCGCCTCAGGTTCCTTTCAGGGAACACTGTTGTTCCCGACTGGCCCAGGGCTCCTGCCCCACCCTCCACCAGGATTGGTCAGGCTTCTTTCCACCCCTCAACCCAAGCCTGAATGTCCTTCACTCCCCGCATGCCCCCTGGCATGCACCAAAGGCTTGCCTCCCCCCTGTTTTCGTATCAGCAAAGGACAGAAAATCCTCTTTTTCTGTCCGGACTGCGCCCTGGTCACGGCTTTTCCCGGGGCATCTCCCCAGGCCCGGGAACAGCCTCTGGCCAGGCCTCAAAAAGGAGTCACCCATGTCCTTTGTCCACAATACAGTCAAACGCATTGTCCACGGTTTTGGTTCCATACAGGACGCTGCCAGGGAAGCCAGACTTCTGGGTGGTTCCCGTGCGCTCATCGTCACCGACCCCGGCCTTGCCAGGGTGGGTGTCCAGCAACCCCTCGAAGAAGCCCTGAAGAGCGGCGGCCTTGCCTGTCAGCTCTATGCGGAAGCAGAACTTGAGCCCAGCGTCGACTCCATTGCGCACTGTGCCGAAGCGGCAAAGGATTTCAGGGCCGACATCATTTTCGGCATTGGCGGCGGCAGCGCCCTGGACACCACCAAGGCAGCCGCGGTCCTGCTCACCAACGAAGGAACCATTGATCAATACTTTGGCATGGGCAAGGTGCAAAAGCCCCTGCCGCCCATGGTGCTCGTGCCGACCACAGCCGGCACAGGCTCGGAAATGACCTCCATCTCCGTTCTGGCCGACACCAAGAACGGCGGCAAATGGGGGGTGGTCTCCGACTACATGTATGCCGATACCGTCATTCTGGATCCCGATCTGACCATCGGCCTGCCGCCCCGCGTGACCGCCATGACCGGCATCGACGCCTTTGTGCACGCCATGGAATCCTTCTGCGGCAAGGCTGACACCCCCATCACCAACGGCCTGAACATTCAGGCCATGAAGCTCATTGCCCGCTCCCTGCGCCGCGCCTACATGAATGGCGCCGACCGCGAGGCCCGTGCAGACATGCTCTATGCCTCGGCCATAGCCGGCATGGGCTTCTCCAACACGCAAAACGGCATCATTCACGCCGTGGGCACGGCTGTCCCGCGTGAATACCATCTGCCCCACGGCCTTGCCATCGCCTGCCTAACGCCCATGTGCATGACCTTCAACTACATGGCCCGTCCGGAAAAATACGCCGAAGTGGCCATGATCCTGGGCGAAAAGCACGACAGCGACACCCTGGCCCTGGCCAGCCGTGCCGCCACCCGCATGTCCGCCCTGCTGAAGGACATCGACATTGCCGAAGGCCTGCAGCCCTACGGCGTCACCCGCGAGGATCTCCCCCTCATCGCCGAACGTGCAGCCGGCAATGCCCGCCTCATCGGCAACAACCCGCGTCCTGCCACCGCACCAATGATCCAGGCCATGCTGGAAGCTTCCTACAGGTAGCAGGCCCCGCGACAGGCTGGCTCCTTTCTGTCTCCGCAGCCTGTTTCCTGTGCTCAGTCTTTCTCATGGTCAGGCCAGGGGTCCAGCTTCCTTAGCTCCTAAGGAATTGGACCCCTTTTGGTGAAGAGGCCCAAGACAATGCACGGAAGACAGACGCACTCTCCTGTCGTTCTCCGGACGTCAGCTGTCCGAAGAGACGCAGGAAAACACATTTTCCTTCATTCCCGGACAAATTTTTACCAGACGCGCCGAAATGCCCCATCCGTAAGGGTGGGGATGAAAGGCGCGCATTGCCCCTTGACACTCTCCAGAATTTCTGGCTAAGGCGGTGTTATGGGTACTACGCTTCACAAGTTTTTTCTCTTCAAGCTCGAGCCAAATGGCGCGCAAGCCAGGGCGTGTGCATGCTCTTGCGGTTGTTCAC
>DXHV01000075.1 GCA_019113165.1 Candidatus Desulfovibrio intestinipullorum | reverse complement strand
CAATCATCATGCATGTGTTAAAATAAGCATGTGATTACAAATATTTATAAAATAAGCTAAATATGTTTTCTTTTTGGCCTGACTGGTTAATAGCCTAGAATTGCAAGACAAAATCAAGCTGAGTAGTTACGACAAATTTTCAATATGTGCTCCTTGTACAGACAGACAAGACAATCTTCTCCCTGACTCATCCTTGCTTATCAAATTCCGCCTTGTAAAAAATCCGTTCTGATCATAAAATCGGTCCTCAAGAGCATTAGCGACCGATTTGAGGAGGCTGCAGTCAACGTCTCTGTATTGCAGTATTTTTCTCTCTTCCCCGTCTCTCCATCCGTCTCCGGATCTGTCCTTCAAGCCCTTTTCCGAACCACAGCCTGGCATCAGGCAGCTCCTGCTGCCCTGCCACCTCCCGGGACTCCCTGTCCTCCTGCCTGCCGACAGCCGTTTTTCACTTCACTGTTCTTGACCTGCAATGGAACACACCAAGACCACCCTGCAAGAATACGATATGCTTCTCCAGCTGCTCCAGAAAAAGGGGCAGACCTTCTGGGAAGTGGATATTGCCAGGAAGAAATTCCGTTTCTGGCAGTCTCCCGATCATATCTATAATGTCTGGCAGGATTTTCCCTCCTTTCTCATAGACCACGGCTTTGCCTCGCCCAACTTCATTGTTCCCTTCCAGCAGTACGCGCAGCAGATTCTCGACGGCAAGGAACCCTCGGGCAAAACCACCCTGCTCCTCAAGTCCCAGGAAAACCATCTCTTCCTCTGGTGTGCGCTCTCCTACCGCCTCATCTGCGATCCGGACACGCACACGCCCCTGCGCGCCATAGGCGTGATGCAGTCCCTGTCTTCCCCGGGCGACAGGCATGCTCAGGGCGGATCAAACGGTCATGTCGCAACCGACCTGACCGACCTGGAGTGCTTTGCGACCCCTTCCACCATGAACGAGGCCATAGAGACCCTGCTCAGAATGCTTGGCGAATACTACAGGGCAGACAGGGTCTATCTGCTCTGTCTGACGGGCACGAACAAGGTGCTGACCAGCAACGAGTGGTGCAGTCCCCTGAAAAAGAGTCTGCGGCTGAACTTCCTGGATCGCTCCATCAACAACATCCCCACCATCAGGCGCTGCGTGCGCGACGGCAAGCCCGTGCACCTGGAAAAGAAGCAGCTCTTCGATCAGAACAGGCACTGGCGCTTTGCGGCCTATCCCGTCTCCTCCAGCTCGTCCGGCCACGCCGACAATGTCCTGTGCATAGAAAACGCCCAGGAGAACACGGAGGATCTGGTCTACGTCACCAACCTGATCTTCCACCTGGAAAACATCCTCAACAGGCGTTCCCTCCAGTACCAGGATTCCGTTTCCATCAATACCCTCACCAGTCTGCCCAACCTGGTCTCCTTTACCCGGAAAGTCGGCTCCTATACCCCGGATACCTGCCGCAGCCTCGGGGTCTTTGTCCTGCGCGTCATGGATTTTGCCGCCTTTTCCGCCAACATCGCGCTGGACCGGCTGCTTGATTTCTTCAATTTCGTGGCCCAGACCCTGGGTGGCATCTTCTACGGCGCAGACCTCTACCAGATCCTGGACTCGGAATTCATTGTCCTTGCGCCCAACACGGACAATTCCACCTTCAATACCCTGGTCTTCAAGGTCAAGCTTTCCCTGGACAAGGCCTATCCCGGCCGCTTTCTCTACTCGCACACCTGGTCGGACAACTTCCTCTCCGGCAAGTATCTGGTCGACGAGGCCCGCCGCTTCCTGGTCAGCAATATCCCCCATGTCTCCCAGGACGATCACAAGGACTTCGCCTTCAATTCCTCGCTCTCCCAGAAGCTTGTCCATGATCCCCAGTACCATTTCCTCATCTACCTGCAGCCCAAGATCAACATGCGCACAGGCAGGGCCTATGCCGCCGAGGCTCTGGTGCGCGGCCGTGACGAAAACGGCAACATCATTCCGCCCTCCGTCTTCATCGACGACATGGAGCGCATGGGCCTGCTGCGGGAACTGGACTTTCATGTGCTGCGCTCCGTGCTGCGGCTGCTCGACAAATGGCGAATCGACCACAAGAACCTCATTCCCATTTCCGTCAACTTCTCCCGCTTCACGCTCTTTGCGCCCACATCCCCGGCCTCTGTCCTGGCCCTGCTCAGTCAGTATCCGGACATTCCCCCGGAACTCATCGAAATAGAAATCACCGAAACGGCGAGCTCCATTGCCAGCAAGACCATTGCCGACACCATGGCCCTCTACCGCAGCAGCGGCGTGCACTTTGCCCTGGACGATTTCGGGTCCGCCTATGCGAACCTCTCGCTCTTTGCCAATGTCACCTTTGACACCATCAAGCTTGACCGCAGCCTCATCAAGGACATTGCCCGCAACGACATCTCCCTGCACATGGTCAAGAACATTGCCACCATCTGCAGCCAGAACAGGATACACTGCATTGCCGAAGGGGTTGAGACCGGCGATCAGGAAAAAATCCTGCTTGAAAACGGCTGTACCTTTGCCCAGGGCTTCTACTATGACCGTCCCCTTCCTGTGGAAGATTTCGAATACAAGTACATTACCTCTGCAGGGACCAGCCAGCCAGGCTGCGCAGCCACCCCGTAGGACGAAAAGGCAGGCGTTCTGACCAGCGTGCCAGAACCCGGTCCCCTGTCCCATTCCCCGAGGAGAAAGCCGTCTTCCAGTCCGTCAGGAAGAAGCGGTGCCAGGAAAAACCATGACCAACAACCATACTCAAACGCCCAGTCCCGTGACCAATGTCGTTGCCCTTGGCGCCTCTGCCGGCGGCCTTGAGGCCCTGCAGGAATTCTTCAGCTGGATGCCGGAAAACAGCGGCCTGTCCATTGTCATCATCCAGCACCTTTCTCCGGACTACAAGAGTCTCATGGCCGAAATCCTCGGCAAGCACACCAACATGCAGGTGCTGCAGGTCAGGGATCAGATGCCCCTGGAACCCAACACGGTCTATCTCATCCCTCCGAAGAAGAACATGACCATACAGAATGGCGCCCTGCACCTGGCCGATCAGGTGAACGGTGTCATCAACCATCCCATAGACATCTTCTTTACCTCCCTGGCCGAAAGCTGCAAGGAACACGCCATTGCCGTCGTGCTCTCCGGCACGGGCACAGACGGCACGAGCGGCCTCAAGACCATCAAGGAATACGGCGGCATTGCCATTGTGCAGGATCCGGCCAGCGCCAAGTTCGACGGCATGCCCCGCAGCGCCATCAGTACCCGCCTGGCGGACTTTGTGCTGGCGCCACGACACATTGCCGAGGAAATCCTGAACCTCGTCAACTATCCGCGCATCAGCATCTCGGCCAGCACCTCCTCGCCCTCCTCGGAAGAGGACCTGCTCTCCACCATCTACACCATATTGCAGAGAAGCTGCGGCGTCGACTTCACCCACTACAAGCGCAATACCATCCTGCGGCGCATTGAGCGGCGCATGGCCGTCACCCATTCGCCCACGCTCAGCGAGTTTGCCAAGCTCATCAGCGAAAACCCGAGCGAGGCCAATCTCCTGGTCAAGGACATCCTCATCGGCGTGACCCGCTTCTTCCGCGACGCGGAATTCTTCGAGAAGCTCAAGAACTGCGCCATCTACAACATCATCAGGTACAGCGAGGACAAGGCCCAGATCCGCATCTGGAGTGCCGGCTGCTCCACGGGCGAGGAAGCCTATTCCCTGGCCATCCTCTTCCAGGAAGTGCTCGAGGAGACCCAGACCAACCGCGACATCAAGATCTTTGCCACGGACGTGGACAGCCAGGCCATCGAGCAGGCGAGCAAGGGCATCTTCCCGGAAAGCATTGCCGATGACGTGTCGCCGGCACGGCTTGCCAAGTACTTCGTCAAGAAAAACGACCAGTACCTCATCTCCAAGAGCGTCAGAAAGATGATCATCTTTGCGCCGCACAACATGCTTTCTGATCCGCCCTTCGGCAAGCTCGATCTCATCAGCTGCCGCAACGTGCTCATCTACTTCCAGCCCATACTGCAGAAGACCATCTTCTCCATCTTCAATTCCGCCCTCAAGCAGGGTGGCTACCTCTTCCTGGGCAAGAGCGAGACGGCCAGCGAGTACGCCAAGTTCTTCAACCCCGTGGCCCTGACCGAAAAGATCTATGTGCACCGCGGCGTGGCCAAGATGGACGAGCTCGCCCCGCCCATCTTCAACCTGCCCAACATCCAGACCGTGCCCACCAGCATTGCCAGCAGCTCCAGGCGCGAAGACCGCTCCCGCGGCCTCGAAAACGTCTACATCCAGTTCATCGAGCGCTTCCTGCCGGCCTCGGTGGTCATCGACAGCCAGAACGACATTGTCCACCTCTTCGGGAACTGCTCGGACTACCTCAACATTGCTCCGGGCAAGGCCAGCTTCAACTTCTTCAACATGGTCAACAAGGACATCAGGCTCATTGCCTCCACGGCCATCAACCGCTGCCGCACGGAAAACATTTCCGTGACCTACACGGACATTGTCGTGGACTACCCCTCGGGGCGCAAGCTCATCAACCTGTCTGTCCATCCCATTCCCGACAATCAGAGCAATTTCAGCGGGCTTCTGGCCGTGCTCTTCCTGGACCGCGAGACCGCCGTCTCCACCGAGGTCACCGAAAAGTACGAGATCAATGCCACGGCCGCGCAGCGCATTGCCGACCTTGAGCACGATCTGCGCAATTCCAAGAAGGAACTGCGCACGACCATTGCCGAGCTGGAGACCGTCAACGAGGAACTGCAGGCAGCCAACGAGGAGCTGCTCACGGCCAACGAGGAACTGCAGAGCTCCAACGAGGAACTGCAGTCCGTCAACGAAGAGCTCTATACCGTGAACTCCGAGTTCCAGCAGAAGCTCGACGAGCTGACCATGCTCGCGGACGACCTCTCCAACTTCCTCTCCTCCACCATGATCGGCATCCTCTTCATCGACAGCAAGCTCAACATCAGGAAGTTCACCGAGTACATCGGCCGCGAATTCCAGATCGTGCCCCAGGACATCGGCCGCTCCCTGAAGATCTTTGCCCACAGCTTCCCCGAGGAAGACATCATCTCCGATGCCGAGGAAGTGCTGAAGAAGCTTGCGCCCATCGACCGCGAGGTCATCGGCATGAACGGACGCTTCTATACCATGCGCATTGCGCCCTACCGCACCACGGAAAACAACATCCGCGGCATTGTCATCACCGTCATAGACAGCCTGCGCAAGAACTACGAAAACCGCCAGGGCGCCTAGCGCCCGGAATGGCCCGGGGGCTCCTGCCTGCATGGTACGTGCAGCCTTTGCCCCGGGACACAGGCCCAGGCGGCAGCAGAACCTTGACACATCCGGCAGCAGGCTCCCCGGGAGCACGGGGAGCCTGCTGCCGGATTTTTTTGGAGCGCTTCATGGCTTTCTGTGACCCCCCAAAGACTCTCTCCTGGAGCGTTTGTCCCTGGCAGACAGAGAAACAGCCACCACGGCTCAAGAAAGTTAACTACCGGATATTATTTATAAACCCAATGAAGATGTCTTTGCATCGCGGACAGTGGCGGCTATTTCCCGAAAAGTTTCATTTCTTCTCATTTTTTCTTTTGACAACGCTCCCAAAAAATCTATATTGGAGGTGACGGCATGACATAACCCCAGTTGGGGGAATGTCCTGCTATCAATTCCGAGGCCCACTAAATGTGGGCTTTCGTGTTTTTGGAGCCAATATGCACGACTTTGCAGCCTGCGCTCCCCTGATCCAGGCCGGCAACACAGCTGGCGCCGGGGACGGAGCAGGCATGGGAAACGGGGCTGGCACGGGGAACGAAGCAGGCGCTGGGAACACAACTGGCACGGAAACGACCCCTGTCCGGGATGACCCGGCACGAGGCCATGCGCTGGACCAGACGTGGGACCAGGCCTGCCGGCAGAAAAATTTTTCAAAAAAATTTTTTTCAATGCATCAGCGGCTTTTTTTGCGATTCCTGCTCAACAGAACGAGCAGCAAACAGGAAGAGCACTCGACATTCTGAACATCTTGCAGAGGATATCTTCTGCAGACAGGGACTTGCCAGATTGCAGGAAAAGGTATAGATGCTCTTGTGAAGAAGAAGGAAAACTCCTGCCCTGCCGAAAATGCAGTGAATAGTTTTCAAATTCTCGACAGTATCAAAAAGGCAATGCCCAGGATAGTGAGCACTATCCCCGGTTAAGGCTCAGTATCCTGAGCAGGACGAGGAAAAGGCAGCGCGAACCGACTGCTCCCCGAGCAGGACACGGCCCCTCTTGTCCAGACTCTTCCTGGCCCGGCTCTCCCTGTCCGGACTCCTCGCAGACCCCTCCGGCACGGGAGCCGATGGCTCCTGATGTCTCTCGAAAAAAATTTTTTCAATGCACAAGAGACAATGCAGAGGGGTCATGCTCAACATATTGAGCAGTAAACATGGATAAGGCTCAATATATTGAGCATTGTCAAAAGAACTTCTTCTGCAGAGACAGACTTGACAGTCTTGAGAAGAAGCAATAGATGATTTCTTGAAAAAGAGAGAAGACTTTCTTTCCCTGAAAAACAGGGGAAGACAATTGTCACACATCTGAAAGAAGATCTGACTCTCCCTGCTCTCAAGAGTATTGAACGCAAGACTGGAGAAAAATCGAAGGAGGAGAAATGAAAACCTGTTTTGCCGCCTTTATTCCCGACGGGACAACATGGGCTGTTCTCTTTGCCGATTTGGAACTGGCAACGCAGGGGGACACACTGGACTCAGCCTTCCTTCACGCTCAAGACGCCCTGCGGGGAAGAATGCAGGCCATGATGGAAGACAAGGAGTCCTTGCCGGAAGCTTTGTCGGACGCCTCGGATTTGGCGCAGGCAAAGGAAAAAATCATGGCATGGTGCAAGGCGGAAGCTCTGGACCTTCCAGGGGGAACGCTGTTTCTGCCTGTTCCGTGTAATGTTGCGGAACCCGGAGCCTGAGGGCCCATGTCAGTGAGCCTATGCCCAGGATATTGCGCGTTATTCCCGGTTAAGGCGCACTATCCTGAGCAGGGCGAGGCAAAGACAGCAAAAGCCGGCCTGATCTGGACCAGACTGACGCTTCCGTCACTCTCCGCTGCCTGGAAGGCATCAGGGTTGCGAAGACCGGAACCAGAGAGCCCATGCCCAGGATGGTGCGCATTATCCCCGGTTAAGGCGCACTATCCTGAGCAGAACAAGTGTCAAGCGAACATTCTGCTGACCCCCTCAACGAACAATAATTGCCCCCACCGACACGAGCACACAAGCGATGCACACATCCGGCCGCAGACCCTCCCCACAGACGGGAGAGCCTGCGGCCGGATTTTTTTTGTTCCCTGCTCCTGCGGACCCTTTTGGAGTCCGTCCCTCAGAGACTGGCTGTCAGACTGGCCCGTTTCAGGCCTCTGGAGAGCCCGAGGAGAGAAGCCAGGAACTTTTTTCGAATTCTAGTCCACACAGTTGTGGATTGACGTCATTTTTGTGCTTTACACTTTTGCGCTTCTGCGGAAAAAGAGAAGACACGCAGTCTTCCCGTCCGCTGCCTGCCCGGGGGATCGTCCTGCCGACGGCAGGGAAGTGCCCTTATTCTCCATGGATACGTCAGGCAGCGGGGCAGCTCCGGCTGCTATACAGCCCTTGTCCTTCCTGTTATACTTAGGATGTGAAGGAAAATATTGCCCGCCGGTTCCCACTGACCCGGTCCCAGCCGGCGGGGCCTGCGTGTCATTGCGCGAGAAGAGCATTTCCGGTCAGTCCAGACTGACGCCTTTTTTCACTTTTCCCCTGGTCAAAAGGAAATTGTATGCGAACACGCCCTCTGCTTCTTTCGTCCGTTGTCCTTCTTCTGTCCCTGGCCCTGCTCCTCACGGGCTGCGCCAGCAAATACGGTGAGCAGATCACCAAGGTCAATTACTATCCGCAGTGCTATCAGCCCATTGGCCAGCTGCGCCAGGATGAAAATGCCGTGGCCAAGTCCACCGCTGCCGGTGCGGCAGGCGGTGCCCTCATAGGCGCCCTGATAGGCGCCGTTGCCACAGGCAAGGCCGAGGGCGCCCTGGCCGGTGCTGCCGCAGGCGGTGCTGCCGGTGCCATTGGCGGCAACATCTACGGCAAGCAGCAGCAGAAGAAGCGTGACGCCGCCTTCCTGGCCCACTACGCCCAGCAGCTCGACGAGGATATCGCCACCATGACCCGCGTCACGGCTGCGGCCAAGGTGGCCACCAACTGCTACAATGCCGAGTTCAAGCGCGCCGTGGCAGACTACAAGGCCCGCCGCATCACCAAGCAGGATCTGACCGATCGCTACGAGGAAATCCGCACCGGTCTGCAGGAAGTCTCCTACATCCTCACGGCCAGCTACGACACCATGACCCAGAAGGACAAGGAATACCAGGCGGCCCTGGCAGACGACTACATCAAGGCCCCTGCCAAGCCCAGAAAGAGAGCCTCCAAGGCCCAGACCCAGACCATCAGCTACAAGTCCTCCCAGTACAAGGCCGGCCAGCAGGATATGCTTGATCAGAAGGGTGACACGGACAGTGTCCTCGAACTGGCCGCTGCCGAATTTGCCTCCTACGCAGGTGAATCCACGGCGCTCTAACCTATCTCTGTCCTCATGCCAGGGAAAGACCGTGCCTGACGTGGTCTTTCCCTGGTTTCGCCATGTGCGCCCCTGCGTCCCCTTCCTCACGCACGCTCAAGCCTGATCACACCCAACTGCATGCCTTCGTTCTGTTGTGAATAAACAGTGGAGTACAGAATCTCAGACTATGAACTTCCCCGAGTACAAACCCATTGTCAATCTGATCCCCGGCGGCTGCCTGCAATTTCTGGATTTTGCGTTCGACATCGAGAGCGTGCGCAGGGAATCGCGCTACTTCTTCGAAGACACCATTCCCCAGGAACAGCAGCAGGGCTATCCGCACTATCTGCGCTGTCTTGTGAACCAGGACGACGAGTGGATTGATGCCCGCGACGCCAGGGGCACCATTCCCTTCCTGCCCGGGCAGCCGGCGCCGCAGTCCTTCATGGAAGACTATACCATCAGCCTTGCCGAAAGCCTGGAATGCTTCAGCGGCCAGTGGCTGCCCATGCCCTTCCTGCGCAAGACCGGCCAGACATGGCCCGATGGAGGCAGCCGAGTGGAAAAGGGGCCCTCCAACTGGGCCAGGGGCATGTTCCTGCCCCTGGAGGACGAGCCGGGCCGCTGGCATCTGTGCGTGGCCTTTGACACCAAGGTGGAAGACAAGCCCCAGGATACCGACGGCCGCTACTTTGCCCTGTCCAGGGACGATCTCAATGCGGCCTCGGAATTTCTGCTGGCCTGGCATGTGCGCGACAATTCCTGGTTTGTGAACGAGCAGTGGGTCGACGAGTGGCTGCACAATCTCTACACGGCCTGGGAGCAACGCGACGGCACAACCTATCAGGATGACTTTGGCAAGCAGTACTGTCTCAAGCACATTGCCTGCTACATGGCCTGGCTTGATGCAGCCAGACGGGCCATGGGCGACATCTGCGTGAAGGTCTCGGACTCCAACCGCTCCGATGCCATTGACGTGGATTTCATCCTGGACATCGGCAACTCCCGGACCACCGGCATGCTGGTGGAAACATCCTCGGCCAAGAAGACGGATCTGAGCGACGGCTATCTGCTGGAACTCAGGGATTTGAGCAATCCCAACTTCATCTATACCGATCCCTTCCAGACCAGGGTGGAATTTGTGGACGTCTCCTTTGGCAGTGACATGCTTTCGCGCCGCTCGGGCCGCAGGACGCCGGCCTTTGCCTGGCCCTCCTGCGTGCGCGTGGGACCCGAGGCCGTGCGTCTGTCCACCTATGCCACCTGCGCCGAAGGCAATACCGGCATGTCCAGCCCCAAGCGCTACCTCTGGGACGAGAGGCGCTGGACGCAGAGCTGGCGCTACAATACCCAGAAGCTCTCCGAGCCCATGGTCACCCGCGGGCTCTTCCCCCGCCAGCTCAACGAGGAGGGCACGCCCCTCGTCTGCTTCAAGGACAATCAGCTGCGCCGCTTCCTGTCCACCCCGGCCCTGCGGGCCCAGAAGGGCTCGCCGCTCTTCGGCTCCTACTTCACCCGCTCTTCCCTCATGATGTTCATGGCGGCCGAAATCGTGGCCCAGGCCCTGGTGACCATCAATTCTCCGGCCAGGAGGGACAGCCGGCCCTTCCCTGACAAGCCGCGCCATCTGCGGCGCATCATCTTTACCGTGCCCACGGCCATGCCCGTGGCGGCCAGACACATCTTCGAGCGCTGGGTCACCCTGGCCGTGCGCCTCATCTGGAACGGCCTGGGCTGGCTGGCCGACGAGAACAGCAAGCCCGAGTTCAATTTCCACTACCAGAAGCAGCCCGAAATCATCTGCGAATGGGACGAGGCAAGCTGCTCCCAGCTCGTGCTCCTCTACAACGACATCATGGTCAAGTACCTGGGCAATGCCAGCCAGTACTTTGCCCTGTACGGCAAGATGCGCCAGGTCAGGGGGTCGGACACCATGCGGCCCACGGTACGCATTGCCTCCATAGACATAGGCGGCGGCACCACGGATCTGTCCATCACCACCCATGTCCTGACCAGCGAGCCATCGGAGTCGGCGCGCATCACGCCGCACATGGAATTCCGGGACGGCTTCAACCTGGCAGGCGACGAGGTGCTGCGCGAGGTCGTGCGCTCCCATGTCATTCCGGCCATTGAAAAGGGCCTGGCCAAGGATGTGCCCACGCCCCACAACGTCATCCTGGAACTCTTTGGCCGCTACGGTCGCTCCAAGGGCAACAAGACCGAAGAGCAGCGCGTGCGCCAGGGCCAGTTCGTGCGCCAGGTGGCCGTGCCCGCGGCCCTGGGCATCTTGCAGGCCTGCGAGCAGATGGACCGGGACGATACTCAGGTCTACAGCTGCCGCCTGGGCGACTTCTTTGAACGCCCCGCCGAGGAACAGCCCCGCGGCAAGGGAGCGAAAGGCGCAGGCAAGACGTCCGGCACGGACGCAGACAAGGCCAGCCAGGCCCCGGACGCAACCGGGGGCAGCAGGGAGGCCGAAGGCACAACCACCCCCTTCACGCCGAAGAAGCGTGCGCCCATGCCCCAGAAGCGCGTCCTGGACTATGCCCAGACCGTCATCCGTTCCTGCGGCAGCCAGCACGATGTGGATCTCGACAGCATTGTGCTGACCTTCTCCCTGGACTCCATCAGCGAGTGCATACGCCGGACCCTGGGCGATACATTGTCCAGCCTGTGCGAGATGGTCCACCTCTTTGACGCGGACCTGCTTCTGCTCACAGGACGGCCCAGTTCCTGGAAGGGCGTCATCCAGACCGTGCTTGCCAAGACGCCCCTGCCGCCCAGCCGCATCATTCCCATGCGCTCCTACCATGTGGGCAACTGGTACCCCAGCGCCGATCTCTTCGGCTGCATAGAGGATCCCAAGACCACGGTGGTCGTGGGCGCCATCCTCTGCAGCCTGTCCTGCGGCTATCTCGAAGGCATCAACTTCGATTCCTCGCGCATGCGCATGACCTCCACGGCCCGCTACGTGGGCGAGCTCAACCTGCAGGGCCAGCTTGAAGCCGCCAAGGTCTGGTTCGTAGTCAACGAGGACGGCAGCGTGGAGCCCGAGGAGCGAACCATCACCTACCACAGCCCCATCACCGTGGGCTACCGTCAGCTCAATGTGGAGCGCTGGCCTGCTTCGGCCTACTACAAGCTCGATTTCCAGGACAAGTCCGGGCACGGCCCCTACACGGTGCGCGTCAGCCTGACCAGGAACGATCGCCAGCGCCAGGCCAGTTCCGATGAGCCCGTGCAGGCCGAGGGCACCATCAATGTGCAGGAGGTCACGGGCCCGGACGGCCGCACCATCAACCCACGGCTCATGGCGGCCAATCTGCAGACACTGCCCAGCATCGACGGCTACTGGCTGGATTCTGGCATCATCCTGACCGAAAGCTGATTGCGGCACGCGCCATCCGGCAGGCCTGCATTGCCCCGCAGGCAGACAGGCCTGCACTCCACCCTCATCACCATCTACCATCAGGGAGGTGCAAAAAAATCGCAGCCCGGCCGGGACGTCCCCGGGGCTCCTTGCAAGGGGAGCATCCCAAGCGTCCTGCCTTGACGGGATCCGGCTTTTTTGCATGTTGCATCTATGAGAGAAAAGGACAAACAACTCGCCAGTCAGTGCCAGGAATGGGCCAAGGCCGCCCGCAAGGCCGAGCAATGGCTTCAGGACAACAGGGAAAACGTGGGTGGCGAGTGCGAATTGCTGTGCAAGAACATCCGTACCGCAGCCAGGGCCTACGGCCGTCTTGCCACGGCAGCCTCCCGCAAGATGTGCGTGGGTGTCTTTGGACCGAGCCAGGCCGGCAAGAGCTACCTCATCTCTGTCCTGGCCAAGGACACAGACGGTAACCTCATGGCGGACTTTGCCGGAACCTCTGTGGACTTCATCCGCAAGATCAACCCCGAGGGCGGCAAGGAATCCACGGGCCTGGTGACGCGCTTTACCACCACAAGGCCTGTGGGGATCACCCAGGAGCGCCCGGTGCGTCTGCGCCTCTTCTCGGAAATGGACCTGGTGCGCATCTTTGCCAATACCTATTACGCGGACTGCGAGCACACGGAAGCCCCGGATCAGGAAGCTATCCTGCACGCCCTGCACGATCTCGAGGGCCTGACCGAACCTTCTGCCGTGAACAGCCTGACCCGCGACGATGTGGAAGATTTGCGCGAGTACCTGCAGAAGAACTTTGCCTCCAGGCCCAGGGTGCAGACCCTGATGCACGTCTACTGGACCAAGACCCAGGAGCTCGTCTCGCGGCTGCCGCTGAACGACAGGGTGCGCCTCTTCGGTCTCATCTGGGACAATGTGCCGGAATTTGACGAGTACTTCCTCACCTTGGCCAGGGCCCTGGAGGATCTCGGCAATCCTGCCGAGGCCAACTGCAGCCTGGATGCCCTGCTGCCGCGTGCGGCCAGCATCATTGACGTGGCCCGTCTCTCCAAGTCTGCGCCAGGTTCCCAGGACCTGGTCAGCCTGGAGAGCCTGCCAGACGGCCATATCCTGTCCCTGCCCAAGTCCACGGTGACAGCCATCACGGCAGAACTCACCATCTTCATGCCCACAGAACCCGATGCCTTCTTTGCCCACACTGACCTGCTGGATTTCCCTGGCTACCGCTCGCGCCTCAAGACCACGAATCTCAGGCACACCCTGCAGACCGAAGGGGAGCTTGAGCACCTCTTCCTGCGCGGCAAGGTGGCCTACCTCTTCGAGCGCTACTGCGAGGAGCAGGAACTCACCAGCATGCTTTTGTGCATCGGGCCGGAAAACCAGGAAGTGCAGGATCTGCCAGGCGCCATCAACAACTGGATAGGCCTGACCCAGGGCGAGACCCCGGAAAGCCGCAAGGGCCATGAGCCCACGCTCTTCTTCATCCTCACCAAGGTGGATACGCAGTTTGCCCGCAAGATGGGCACCGAAACGGCCGGTGCAGACAAGGCAGCCCAGGGGCAGCCCGGTGAGACGAACAAGCCCGAGGACAATGCCAATACCTGGGACATCCGCCTGACCAACAACCTGACCAATTTCTTCGGCGCCCAGTACGAGTGGCCGGACAACTGGGACGGCAAGCCCTTCCGCAATGTCTTCCTGCTGCGCAATCCCAACTTCCTGTGCGACGCCGTCTTCACCTTTGACCAGAACTATCGCGAAACAGGCATCAAGATGCCCGAGCAGGTGGAGAAGATCCATCAGGAATTCCTCACCTCCGAGCTTGTGCGCCGGCACTTCACCAATCCCGAGGAATCTTGGGAGGCCGCCCTCGGGCTCAATGACGGCGGCATCTCCCTCCTGCGCAAGAAGCTTGCGCCCATCTGCAATCCCGACCTCAAGTACAACCAGACCAGGGACAGGGCCCTGGAGATCAGCCGCAAGATACAGGACAGGCTGCAGCTCTACTACCGCGATGACGACATCAACCAGCGTCTGGAGCAGAAGAAGAAGCTGGCCGTCAGCCTGATGCGCACCTTTGCGGCGGTCATCAGCCAGCAGCAGTTTGCGGATCTCCTCTCCCGCTTCCTGGTCAGCGACTTCGACCTCTACGAAATCGCCTCCGCCTGCGAGGCCATTCCCCAGAACAGTGCCCAAGCAAGCCAGACCCCGCACACGGTGGTGGGCAGTGCCATCAATGCCGATGATCTACTAGACGATCTCTTCGGAGATACCCTGTCAGCTCCGGCCAAGAGCACGCCAGAGTCCGAGCCGGAGCCAGAGATCGAAAACGGTACGGATCAGATAGCCGTGTTCTGCCAGCGGGCCATGGAACACTGGTTCGAGCACGTGCGTACCCAGGCCGAGCAGGTCACCCTGCAGCGTGCCTACAAGGTACCGGCCGACTTTCTCAACAGCCTTGCCTCGGAACTCATTCTCTCTTCCAGGCATGCCCATCTTCTGGAGGACATGATTGCAGGCATCAGGGCCAAGAGCGGCTTCCGCAATATTGTGGTGGAAAAGTCTGCCTGGCGCATGGCCAGCGAGGCCGCCTACAGAATCAACAGTTTTGTCTCCTGGCTCGGGCACGATGCCAGGCTCGGACAAAAGACCAGCATTGACTACAATGGCACATGGACCACACTCTTCACGCCTCCGGCACTCACCTTCGGCCCCCAGGGCGAACCTGTGGTGCCCGAACAGCAGCAGCAGTACGACAGGGCCTATTACATGGACTGGCTCAAGGCCTTCTATGACTGCGTGATCTCCAGTCTTGACGTGCCGGAGGAGAACTTCAATCCCGTGCAGAACAGCAAGCTGGGTGCCATTCTGGACCTGTTCGACGAGCAACACATCTCCTAAGCCTCCTGTGGGACGGGCCAGCCATGCTCCCTGTCCCCTTGCACGTCTCGCAGGCCTTTTCCTTGCTTCTTCCCTGTGTATTTTCCCAAGATCTGCGTCATGCCAGCGTCTCCGTTTTAGAGAGCTTTTCTGTTCAAACTTAACGCAGTCCATCACCGCAATACCCTGAAATCGATGTTAATTGCGATATTTTGTATTGCAATTTTCAAGAGTAACCTGCTCTAGAACCGTTCCAGGCACTTTCTTCAGGAGCTCCCTCATGGATGTACTTGTCACCCAGGATCCGCGTTACACAGCCAACCATGCGCTCATTGTGCTTTCCCCCTGCCCCCATCCGGGCCTGAATCCCTTCTTCACCCTGCAGAAGGGCTCGGATCAGACCTATCTTTCTGCCGACGGTCGCTGGCTCAACACCGTGGAGCGCATTCCGATCCAGGAAGTCTTCTTTGACAACGGCACGCTCAGGATTCCCATTGACAGCACCATCCTCCAGCAGCTCGATACCCTGGAAAGCTATCGCATTACCGTCAACGACCAGGAACCCTGCGACATGGCCATGCCCAATGTGCTGCCCGCAGGAATCTTGCAAGTTCCTACGGGTGCCTTGCGAATATGCAAGCACCCCCCCGTTCATCGCGAACAGTCGACACAGACGAAACTGCCTGCAGATCCCCAGCCCCAGGATCAGCTTGCAGCCCCTCAGCCGCAGGAACAAACTACAGACATCCTGCAGCAGCAACCAATTGTGACCTCTCAGCCGCAGCAACCAGCTGAAGATTCCGAGTCGCAGAAACAAGCTGCAAACATCCTGCCGCTGAAGCCAATTTTGACCCCCCTGACGCTGAACCTTGAGGAAAAACCACAGGTTCGAGGCAAATCCTCTAAGGAGTCCCAGAAAGAGAACTCGAAACCCCTCACCATGACCCCGGGCCAGGACAGCCAGACCGACCAGCCCGCACAGGGCCGGAAAGGCAGCAAGCTGTTCCTCATCCTGGGAATCGTCGTGCTCTGCCTGATCATTGGCGGCCTTGTCTGGTGGTTTGTCCTGCGAGATACAGACACAACTCCTGCCCCAGAACAGACAGCCCAGCATGCGCCCTTGCCTGCACCCATGCCTGAGCCAAAACCAAAGAAGCTTGAAACGCCTCCTCCGGCCGGCCCCTTCCTTGATTCGGCTCGCGAGCACCTGAGAGGCTCTGCCGATCCGGCAACCAGCCTGTCCATGGCCAAGGCCCGACTCACGCCTGATGCCGATGCGGCCACCACGGACGGCGCCTTCCTCCTCATCGAGGATGCAGCCCAGAAGGGACAGCCCGAAGCCATGTATCTCCTGGGCCAGTTCTACGATCCGGCCTCCACCCTGCCCAAGGGCAGCATCATGCCCGATGCCGCCCAGGCCAGGGACTGGTACGGCAAGGCGGCCGCCGCAGGCTTTGCCAAGGCTCGTACTGCCCTGAAGAACCTCAAGAACTTCCTGAAGGCTCGGGCCGGCAGCGGCGATGCCGAGGCGGCCCGCCTGCTTGAGACCTTCTAGGCCGACCTCCTCGTTCTCGTCCAGTCCTTCTTCTTATCTTCCTCCCCTTGTCAGGGTCCTGTTGCCAGGGTCCGTCCTGTAGTGAGGTTTTGTTCCATGCACCGCCTGTCTGCCCTCTTCATCCTGCTTGCCGTCTTCTGCTGCGCCCTGATGCAGCCCGTGCCCGGCGTCCAGGCAGCCCCCCTGCTTCAGGAAGGCAAAAAAACGCTCTATCAGCGCGTCATCAGCCACCCCACGGCCGTGCTCTATGCCGAGGCCAGTGACAAGAGCAATGTCGTGAACAGGGGCCTGCGCCCCTTCACGCCGCTCTATGTCTACGAACGCGGCCGGGGCTGGCTTCGTGTGGGTATAGGAACCAACAGGGCCGACGGCTGGATCCGTGCGGATCTGACCACGCCCTGGAACCAGGCCCTGACCCTGCTCTTCACCAACCGATCCGAGCGCGATCCCATGCTCTTCTTCAAGGATATGCAGTCCCTGCGCAGCATCTGCGATGCCCCGGACCTGTCGGCCCAGCTGGCCGCCCTGCAGAAGGCCGCAGCCGAGAAGAAGCCGGATCCGCGCATTGTGGCGGCCGAGCCCGCGGATTCCTCCGTGGCCCTCAACCGCTTCTACCTCATGCCCATACTGGAGATGCAGGAACCCTACGAGGGCACCAAGTTCCTGCGCGTGGCCTCCATTGACCCCGGCAAGCTGGCCGATGCCGGCAGGGGCGGCGCAGGAGGAGCTGCGGCTGCAGGCCCTGCCACCACCAATCCCGACGGCACCAAGCGCATTCCCAAGACGGGCATTGCCTTCGTGATGGACACCACCATCTCCATGGGGCCCTACATCGAGAAGAGCCGGGCCATCATCAAGACCATCTACGACCGTCTGCAGAAGTCCAATCTCACCGATCACGTGGGCTTTGCCTTCGTGGCCTTCCGCAACAGCACGGCTGCCGTGCCGAGGCTTGAGTACACTTCCACCATTGTGAGCGACTTTGTCACGGCCAAGCACCGCAGCGACCTGGAAAGCCGCCTGGCCCATGTGAAGGAAGCGAAGGTCTCCACCCACTCCTTTGACGAGGACTCCCTGGCCGGCGTCTACAATGCCGTGGAATCCTTGAGCTGGCAGGACTACGACTCGCGCATCATCCTCCTGGTCACGGACGCTGGCCCCCTGCCGAGCAACGATCCCTATGCCTCCGTGGCCATGCAGCCCAGCGAACTCAACGACTTTGCGAACCAGAAGGGCATCTGGATTGTGGCCGTGCACGTCAAGACCCCGGCAGGTGCCAAGGATCACGACTATGCCGAGCAGGCCTACAAGGACCTGAGCATGAAGAACAACCGTCCGCAGTACCAGAGCATCAAGGCCCGCACGCCGAAGGAGGGCGCCCGCTTCTTTGCGGCCGTGGCCGACAGCCTGGCCACCACCATGACCCAGATGGTCACCTTCACCTCCCAGGGCAAGTTCATGACCAGACCCAAGGTCGAGACAAAGTCAGGAACGCCGGAAGAGGAAGCGGCCCTCATGGCCCAGCGCCTGGGCTACGCCCTGCAACTGGAGTACCTTGGCCGCGCCAACAGGACCCCTGCTCCCGAGGTGGTGAGCAGCTGGATTACGGACATGGACCTCAACATGCTCACCCGGAATCAGCGCGTGCCCAACGTGGAAGTGGCCGTGCTCCTCACCAAGGCCCAGCTCAGCGACCTCCATGCCCAGCTTGGGATCATCATCGACAATGCCGAACGCACCAAGAAGACCGACTCCAGGGACTTCTTCCAGGGTGTTCTCTCGGCCTCGGCCCGCACGGCCCGCGACCCCAACATGCCCACGGCCGGCAAGACCCTGGCCCAGCTGGGTGTGCTTGGCGAGTTCCTGGACGGCCTGCCCTACCAGAGTGCCGTCATGAAACTCACCGAAGAGGACTGGTATCGCATGAGCGTGGGCGAACAGACGGCCTTCATCAACCGCCTCAAGTCCAAGATGGCCCGCTACGACGAGTACGACCGGGATCGCAAGAACTGGGAAAGCTTCGGCATGTACAATGCCAACGACTGGGTGTACCGCGTGCCGCTGAACATGCTGCCCTGACCGGCAGGCTGTCCGGCAGTTCCTCATCAGGGAGAGCCTTATGGTCCGCCATGTCTTTGATCTGGCCCACGTGACAAAGTCCCGTCCTGGCACGGAAAACTACCGCCTGAAAATCACCAGGCTGCAGGTCCTGCCCAGGGACACCATTGCCATTGTGGGCACGTCCGGCTGCGGCAAGAGCACGGCCCTGGACCTGCTTGCCTGCGCCCTCAAGCCCGATCCCGTTCCGGCCGAGGCAGTGCGGGAAAACGGTCGCGAAGAGCGGCCCGTCTTCCGTTTTTCCCCTACGCCGGATCGGGAGGTGGACATCTATGCCGCCTGGGCCAGGGGCGGCAGCAATGCCCTGGCCAGCGACCGCATGCGCTATCTTGGCTATGTGCTGCAGACAGGCGGGCTTCTGCCCTTTCTGACGGCCAGGGACAACATCATGCTCACCTGCAAGGTGCTCAACATCGTGCCGGACCACATCAAGCGAATAGAGGCCATTACCAAGGAGCTCAACATCTTCTCCCTGCTTGGCAAGTACCCGGCCCAGCTCTCCATGGGCGAGCGCCAGCGCGTGGCCATAGCCAGGGCCCTGGCCCACAACCCCTCGGTCATCCTGGCCGACGAACCCACGGCGGCCCTGGATCCCAGCCACTCCAAGACCGTCATGCAGCTCTTCCTGAAGCTGGCTCGCGATCAGGAAACCACGGTCATCATGGTGAGCCATGACCAGGCCCTGGCTGCGGAGCTGGGCTTTACCCTGGTGCCCATGACCGTCACCAGCCGCAGGGACGGCGTGACGGCCAACCTCTTCTTCTCAAGCAGCATGGGAGGCTAGGTCATGCGCTCCTCGTTGCACATCATCCTGCTTGCCATAGCCGACTTCAAACACGAGCGCATGCTCTCCATCTGCTCCATCTTCGGCCTGGCAGCCGTGCTCGCGCCCCTGCTCATTCTCTACGGTGTCAAGTTCGGCGTGGTGCAGACCCTGACAAGCCGCATGGCCTCGGATCCCAATACCCTGGAAATCACGCCCGTGGCCTCGGGCCGCTTTACGGAGCAGCACTTTGCCTCTTTGCGCACCGTGCAGGGCGTGGCCTTCATCCTGCCCAGGACGCGATCCATTGCCGCCACCATGAACCTCTCCGCCGTGCACGAGGGCGTCTCCAGGCAGGTCACCGTCTCCTTGGAACCCACGGCTACGGGAGACCCCCTGCTTGGACGCTACCAGGCCCCTACCGTGACCATGGTGCCCTGGCAGGAGCAGGACCATGGCGCACAGGCTAACGAGGCAACTGTTCAGACACAGAGCCGACCCTCTTCATCCCTCCTTGCCAAACGCCCGGAAGCAGATGATCCCAATTTGCGCGAGGCAGGGGTGGTGCTCTCTGACGGCGCGGCCCGCAAGCTTGCCGCGAACAAGGGGGACAGCCTCCTTGGCACCGTGGAGCGCGCCTATGGCGGCCGCATTTCCAGGGCCTACGTGCGCCTGCGCGTGCACGGCATCCTGCCCCTGGCAGCCCAGCAGAAGGACACCGCCTATGTGCCCCTGGAGCTTGTGGAAGGCTGTGAGGACTTTCGTGACGGCCGCGCCGTGCCCGAACTCGGGGCAGCCAACGGCTGGACCGGCGAGGAGCGGCCCGGGGCCGCACGCATCTATCCGAGCTTCCGTCTCTATGCGGACAGTCTGCAGTCCGTCACCACCCTCAGGGACTATCTTGCCCGCAACGGCGTGGAGACCTATACCCATGCCGAGGAAATCGAGCAGATTACCACCCTTGAAAACGGCCTGAACCTCATCTTCTCCCTCATCTGCCTGGTGGCCTGCGTAGGCTTCTTTTCCTCCACCACAAGCAGCGTGCTCGCCGCCATCAAGCGAAAGCAGCGCACCCTGGGCCTGTTGCAGCTCACGGGCTTCGGCAAGGGCCAGCTCATGCTCTTTCCCCTGGCCCAGGTGGTGCTCACGGCCCTGCTTGGCACCACCCTGGCCGTCGTGACCTACGTGGTCACGGCCCTGTGGCTCAACACCTCCTTTGCCGGTTCCCTGCAGGGTCTGGAACAGGTCTGCCTGCTTCTGCCCGTGCACTACGGCATGGCCTATCTGATGAGCATTGTCATCTCCCTTTTGGCAGCCATCTATCCTGCCTGGCGGAGCACAAAAATCGAACCTTCGGAGGTCATCCGCGATGTCTGATTTTCTTGTCCGGGTCACGGCACGCCTGAGCCTTGTCCTGGTCCTGTGTCTTGCCTGCCTTGCCATGGCCCTGCCCGAGGCCCGGGCAGCCCTCAAAAAAAAGCAGGATGTACAGCTTGACGAGACCTGGAATCCCCATCCTGACAAAAAGGACATCATCCTGCCCATGCCGAGCAATCTCTCCATGGCCTTCAGGGTCGTGGCCGTGCCGGCCTCAGGCTACCTGTGGTCCATGAAGGTCAGCATGGGCGTGACCGACAGCGAGCCCGACCGCTCCTATTACGACAGCACCTATCAGACCGTGCTCTCGGCACCCTTTTCCGCCCAGGATGTGCCGGCCAGCTGGAAGGCCAGCCTGCCCGATGACGCCGAAGGAACCTATTTCTACTATCTGGTGGCCAAGTACGAAGTGAGCCGTCTGCAGTGGAAGGCCGTCATGGACGAAAACTTCGATGCCAGTAAACTGAACAGTTCCGATGCCAGGCCCATGACCGGGGTGAGCTGGTACGAGGCTGTGCTCTTTACCCAGCGCTACACGGATTGGCTGCTTGAAAACCACCCGGAAAGCCTGCCCTCCTTCCGCGACGACAGTCGCAATACGGGCTTTGTCCGTCTGCCCACCGAGGCCGAATGGGAATACGCGGCCCGCGGCGGCCAGAACGACAGCACCAACTACCGCCAGCAGGACTTCTTCACCATGGCAGAGAAGACGGACTATGGCGACTATGCCGTCTTCTGCGAGGAAGGCACCTCCCATACGCCGGAAAACGTGGAGCGCATCGGCTCCCGCCTGCCCAATCCCCTGGGCCTCTATGATACGGCCGGCAATGCCGCGGAAATGACCCTGGATGCCTTCCGCTTCTCCCTGGGCGGCAGCCTGCAGGGCTCGGCCGGCGGCTTTGTGCGCAAGGGCGGCTCCTTCCTGTCGGGCAAGGAAGAAATCATGCCCGGCCGGCGCGAGGAACTGGCGCCCTTCCTGAAGGAAGGCGTGCTGCGGGCCCGGGACCTCGGCTTCAGGCCTGTGATCTCCGGCATCAACACCCCTGCCGGCGACCGTCCCCAGACTCTGCGGCAGGAATACGCGGCCATCAGCGGGCAGCTGCCCAGATCCCAGGATCTGGTGCCGCAGTTTGCCGGCACACCTGCCCGGAAGAAGGACACCCAGAAGGACGCCCTGGCTGCGGCCACGCCTCTGGAAGAACTCAACCGCCTCATCGAGCAGGCGCCCAGCGAGAGCATACGCAGGAATCTCGTCTCCCTGCGCACCCAGATCGAGCAGACCAACATTCTGCAGGCCCGCGAGCGGGTGGCCCGCATCGAATCCCTGCTGCAAAACTGCGTCATGTCCCTGGAAGCCATCAGGAACTACCGCTACAGACGGGTCATGATCGCCAAGCAGCTCAAGGAAGGCGAGAAGCTTTTGCAAAGGATGAAGGGGCAGCCAGGTACGAAGACCATACAGCAGAGCATGGTGGAGCTTGAAAAGGGCCACAGGGACGCGGAAAAGGCCACCACCCGCACTCTCTCCGCCTACAGGGGCGACATGCAGGATGCGACCAGGCTGGACGAAAAGGATGTGCAGGGCGCCCTGCAGAACCTGAGTGCCCTCTATGCCGGCAAGGATCCCTACAATGCCCGCATGACCTCCAACCTGCAGATCGTCAGGAGGCACTATGCCTCCCTGCAGACCGGCAAGCGGTTGACAGACAGGATTGTTCTGGACGATCTTGTGGCCTCGCAAAAAAAGCCCCAGAAATAGTCCCCTTCTGGAAGGCAACCCCCATCAACTGACGAAACGACAAGGATGACGATATGGACAAACCCCGTATTGGCTGGATTGGCACAGGTGTCATGGGCCAGTCCATGGCAGGCCACCTTCTTGATGCCGGCTACGAGCTGAGCGTCTTCAACAGAACTGCCGCCAAGGCCCAGGGCCTTGTGGACAGGGGCGCCCATCTGTGCAGCAGCCCCAGGGAAGTGGGCAGCCGCAGCGATGTGGTGTTCTCCATCGTGGGCTACCCCTCGGACGTGGAAGCCGTGCTCATTGGCGAGAACGGTGCCGTGTCCGGCATGGCTCAGGGCGGCATCATCTGCGACATGACCACCTCCAGCCCCACCCTGGCCCAGACCATTGCCGCTGTGGCCGCCGAAAAGGGCATCATGGCCATGGACGCTCCGGTCACCGGCGGTGACGTGGGCGCCCGCAAGGCCACCCTGTCCATCTTCGTGGGCGGCGCCGAGGAAGGCTACACCCAAATCCTGCCCATGCTGCAGGTCATGGGCCAGAAGATCATGCACTGCGGCGCCGCAGGCCTTGGCCAGCAGGCCAAGCTCGCCAATCAGGCCGCCGTGGCAGGCGTCATGTTCAGCGTCTGCGAATCCCTGCTCTATGCCGCAAAAGCCGGCCTGGACGTGCGCAAGTGGCACGAGCTCGTCTCCTGCGGCGCGGCCGGCAGCGTGGCCATGCAGACCCTGGGCCAGCGCATGATGGACGGCGACTTCGAGCCCGGCTTCTTCATTGATCACTTTGTGAAGGATCTGGGCCTGGTCCTGGAAGAATGCCGCCGCATGCACCTGGTTCTGCCCGGCTGCGCCCTGGCCGATCAGTTCTACCGCTCCATGCAGGGCAGGGATCTGGGCAAGAAGGGCACGCAGGCTCTCATCCAGGCCCTGGCCGAATTCTCCGGCACGGTCTGGACGGCCGTTCCCAGGGCCTGAGCCCCCTTTTTTTCAGCGTACTGACGACAAGACCCCGGTTGTGTACCGGGGTCTTTTGCATTGTCCGCTCCTGGGAGTCCCGTGCAGGGGCTCTCAGGGCGTTCAGGGCGTTCGGGAAAAAGTCGGCTGTCCTGCCCGTGCCTGCTCTCGGGCAGACTCCCGGACAGATTCTCAGGCAGGCTTTCTGGCCGTGACAATGGCGCACATGGTGGGCACATCCACGGCCAGCCGGGCTTCGGCAAAGCCCGCAGCGGCCAGATCTTCAGAAATCTCGCTCAGGCTGTACACCCGGCCCGTCTCCGTGTTCACCAGCATGTTGACGCCAAAGAACGTGCCTGCCACAGGGCTGGTCCTTGTCTCGTCCACCACAAAGTCCCGTATGGCCACAAGGCCGCCAGGATTGAGGGCTGCCAGGGCCTTTTTGTAGAGGCTGCGGCTCTCTGCCCGGCTCATCTGATGGATGATGGCACTGATCCAGGCAAAGTCGCAGCCAGCCGGCAAATCATCCCGGGTGAAGTCTCCGGCCACAAGCTGTACCCTGCCTGCCAGGGGGCTTGGATCAAAGCGCTTGTGCGCCTGGACAACGGCGTCTGGCAGATCAAAGAGCACAGCCCTTGTGTCCGGCAGGGCCTTCAGGAAGGCTTCGGTATAGGTGCCCGAGGCGCCGCCAATGTCCAGGATGACAGATCCTGCAGGCAGGGGAAAGACCCCGCAGGCAAGGAGGGAGTCCACCACGCCCTTCACAAGGCGCGTGGCCACGGAATTCATGCCCATGATGAAGGAGACCCTGTCCTCCTCTGCGCCCAGGATGCTGGGCTCGTGGGGACGCGGTGTGCCCTCGCGGACCGACCAGGCAAGATGGCTCCAGGAGCGCTGCAGGCAGGCATAATGGCGCATAATGGGGATGCAGGTGGTCGGGGAGCGGCTGTCCAGGGCATCCTGAAGGTCTTCGGGCACGGAATACTTTCCGTTCTCCTTGGCAAGGTACTTCAGGCCGCCGAGGGCATCGAGCAGGGCTTCCATGCCCCGCTCGTCACAGGCACAGGCTTTGGCAAGCTCGCTGGCGGTCATGGCATTGCCGCCCTGCAGAAGCCGTGTGGCCACATCGAGTTCGGCCAGGGCCGCGAGCACGCTGGTCTTCTTGAAGGCCTCCATATCCTGTTCAAGTCTGGCAAAGGCGCTTTCACTCATGGGGCAACTCCTTGGGAAAGAGGGGTGCACAGGCAAAGAGAGCCTGCAAGGGGTGCTGCTGCGACAGAGGGAGCCCGCACAAAGGGCTTGCGGGTCAGGAGATGCGGGGCAGGGGATACGGGCCGGAAGGGGGATGCGGGCCAGGATGATGGGGACGCAGGCTGGCAGCGGCTAGCAGATACGCAGGGCCCTTGCGTAGCCGCTTTTGTTCCTGAACTCGTCGATGAGGGCGTCCAGGCCCTTTTCCATTTCCTCCAGGGTCTTGCTGGACGAGGTCTGGCGGCACACCCTGATGTAGTATTCCAGGATGAAGAGGGCAATCATCTCGCAGCCAAAGGGCCGCACCTCGCCTTCCATGGCATAGGTGGCCCGGAAGGCGGGGTTCTGTATGTCCCATTCCCGGCTCGCCACCCGGCAGTGGCCCAGGGTGTCCACGGGCACGTAGAGGCAGTTGATGTTCTCGCCGAAGAACTGCACGATGGCCATGATATTGGAGAAGAAACGGTTGCAGACAAGGCTGGCCAGCCGCTCGGCCTCTTCCTTTTTCGCCTCCATGCCGTTGTCGCCAAAATAGGCCTCGCAGCGCAAGGGGGCAAAGATGAGCAGTCCCCGGCCCGTGGTCAGGGCCCGGCCCTTTTCCCACTCCACAATGAGTTCTTCAATGCTGACTATGCGGTGCACGGCCTGGGCAGCCACTTCCTCCTGGCCGCTGGCCGCTTCCATGAAGAGGCTGGCGTCCACGGGCACAAGCAGCACCTCGGCCTGGGCCAGGGGCAGGACCGAGCTTGTGAAGGCAGGCAGATCGTCGATAAGTGCGCCCGGATAATCGTGAAAGGCGAGCTGCATGGAGACCCTGCCACTCAAAAGCTTGCCAAGCAGGGAGCTGGCACTCCCGCCCACGGAGACCGTGTAGGCATGGGGCCTTGCCGTCGGCTCAAGCAGGGTCTGCGGCAGGGTGCCGCTGGCGGAACGCAGGCTCTGCAGATTCTTGTGCAGAAGGTCGGCGTCCTCGCTGCCGAGTTGTGCCGTGATGGAGCCCCCGGACTGTTCCAGGGTGGTGAGCAGGGCATCGATGACACTGCTCACAAGCGTTGTCTTGCCGATACAGGACGGGCCAAGCGGAAGAATATGACAGGTATCCATGATGTTGCGGAACCGGACAGTTCTGGATGTCGAGAGCGGTCCGGCGCCTCCTCCTTGGGTGACACGCAAGAGAATGGGAATGGGAATGGACCCGCCTTCCCTGCCACCAGGGGTGAAAGAGGGATGGCAGAAAAAAGGGGGGCTTTTTGTGCAGAAGGTTGCCCCTGGGGATGCAGGCCGGCAGGGAAGCCAGAGGGCAAGAGGGCCAGGGGGATCAGGAATTCAGGGTCCCGGTGGTCACAGGGACCGAAGGAAAAGACGGCCTCCCGGGGCAGCGCACAAAGGGGTGAGGGCCCCTGTACGGGAGCACAGTCCTGACCTTAGCGCATCCTGGGCATGGATCTCAATGGGCCGGGCAGCCCAAAATCCGGCTGCCCGGCTATTTTGCAACAGCTTGAGAAAACTTGTTTTCTTGTCTCTTGTTCACAGGGCAACAAAAAAGGACCTGTGAACAGCTCACAAGTCCTGAATTGTCTGGATAACTGGTCGGGATGAAAGGATTTGAACCTTCGACCCCTTGAACCCCATTCAAGTGCGCTCCCAGACTGCGCTACATCCCGACGCGAAAACTGTGTCTACGCTCATGCCGCCCGGCTGTCAAGCATTTTTCACAAATTTTGTTCCGTTCCGGCACAGGACAAGAAACGATCCCTGCCAGAATGTTCCCGACAGAATGCCCCTGGCAGGATACCACTGACAGCGGTCCGGCCATTCTGCCCCTGAAGAAGGCGTGAGACGGACAACAGGCCGGACAGACCGACAGGGAGACAGATCAAGAGGCAGACAGGCAAAAAAAACGGACAACAAAAAAGGACCTGCGAACAGCTCGCAAGCCCTGAATTGTCTGGATAACTGGTCGGGATGAAAGGATTTGAACCTTCGACCCCTTGAACCCCATTCAAGTGCGCTCCCAGACTGCGCTACATCCCGACGCGAAAACTGTGTCTACGCTTGTGCCGCCCGGCTGTCAAGAAAAATCTCTCATTTTGACATATTTTTTTGCGCCCTGCCCCTGGCACCCCAGCGGACGGCGGGAAGGGCAAGAGAAAAACATCAGTCCTAACGGGCCTTTGGCTCTGCTTTTCCGGCTGTTGCGCATTTGTCGCTTGACAGAAGCGGGCAAAAGGCAAAGAAGTCTTTTTCTCTTTTGTCCCTGTCCCTGCCTTGTGCCCGATTTTTGCCGCATGTTCTGCACAATTTCGTCGCAAAAAGGGGCCTATGCCCCACAAGGACACATTCCCTTTCGTGCATGCAGCGGCCCCGGGAGGGCCCTGCACTCCCCCTCGTGCACGCAAACCCTGCAATCCCAAGCTCGATACATCGCAACTATGACCACTCTTGCGCTTTCGCTTCCCCGGGAACTGGCCCGCCGTCTTGTGCCCCAGACAGCCAGGGGCAACTACCGCATGGCCCTCATGTTCTTTTTCTTCTTCATGGGTACCATCTTTGCGTCCTGGGCAACCCGCATACCCGACATCAAGGCGAGCCTGCAGCTCACGGATGCCGCCCTGGGCAGCATCCTCTTTGGTGCCCCCTTAGGCGAACTTGTGGCCATCGCTCCGTCCGCCTGGCTTATCGGCAAGGTACACACGCGCAAGGCCATCATCCTCTCCATGATCCTGCTGCCCCTGGCCCTGGTGGGCCTTTCCCTGGCTCCGGGCAGGCTCGCGCTCTTTGCTGCCCTGTTCTTCTTCGGCTTTGTCTACAACATGGCCAACATTGCCCTGAACTCCCAGGCCGTGGGCGTGGAGATCCTCTACAGGCGCAGCATCATCGCCACCTTCCACGGCATGTGGAGCCTGGGCGGTGTCATAGGCGGCCTCATCGGTGCCGTGGTGGCGCCTCTGGGCGTTCCGCCCCTGCTGCACTTTGTGGCCATCACCGTCATCACCCTGTGCGGCCTGGCCCTGCTGCAGCCCCTGATCATGCCACGGGAAGTGCACATCGGCTCCTCAAAGGGCGAGCCACAGAAGAAAACCCGCATCCGGCCCAGTGCCTTCCTGATAATCCTTGGCTTCATTGCCTTTGGCAGCATGGCCACCGAAGGCGCCATGTACGACTGGAGTGCGGTCTTCTTTGCCCAGGTCATTCAGCCTGAGGAACACTTTGTCCGTCTGGGCTATCTTGCCTGCATGACCTTCATGGTCATGGGACGCCTGCTGGCAGACGGTCTTGTGAACCGCTACGGCGTGACCCCGGTCCTGCAGGCCAGCGGCCTGTGCATTGCCGCAGGCCTCACCCTGGCCCTGACCACGGGCGAGCTTGTGCCGGCCACCGTGGGCCTGGCCCTGGTGGGCTTCGGCATGGCCTCCATTGTGCCCCTGTGCTACAGCCTGGCCGGCCGCTCCAGGACCATCCCGGCCCAGGTCGGCATCTCCTTTGTCTCGTCCATCAGCTTCTTCGGCTTTCTGGCCTGCCCGCCGACCATTGGCTTTCTCTCGCACCTCTTCGGCCTGAGCTGGGCGCTCTCCCCCATCATTGTGGTGGGGTTGGCCATCTTTGTGCTGGCCACCCTGGCCCACAGGATGCGCCCCTGAGGATCCTGCACTTGCAAGTCCCCGGACTCTTTTGAGCGTGCTGTCTGACGTCATGGAAGCCGGTCGTCTCGCGGGTCGTCTCATGGATCGTCTCATGGACAGTTTTTCCTGATTGCCAAAGGCCCCTCTCAAGGAGGGGCCTTTTACTGCAAGCCCTGTACTGCAGCACTGCAGCAGCCGGCGTATACAAGAACAGGCATATGGGCTAGACTGCAAACGCACGTCTCCTTTTTGTCATAAGGCACCTGCATGGCCCTCCTTGTCCTCTTTCTCTTCTGCATCCTTCTGGTAGGGACCCTGCTGACAGGGCATTCCCTGCTCTGGGCCCTGGGCGCAGGCTATTGCCTCTTTGCGGGCTACTGTCTCTCCTGCCGCCTGTCCCCTGGCCGCGTTTTCAGGGCCTCGCTGGAGGGCATACGCACCGTCCTGCCCATTCTGACCACCTTTGTGTGCATCGGCATGCTCACGGCCAGCTGGCGGGCCAGCGGCACCATTGCCTATCTTGTGGACTGCTCCCTGCAGCTCATGACCCCGGCCCTCTTCCTGCCCTGTGCCTTTCTGGCCAACTGCGGCCTGTCCTATCTCCTGGGCTCGTCCTTTGCCACCGCAGCCACCATGGGCGTCATCAGCATGTCCGTGGGCATGGCCCTGAACCAGCCGCCCCTGCTCACGGGTGGAGCCATTCTCTCCGGGATCTATTTCGGGGACCGCTGCTCGCCCATGTCCACCAGTGCCCTGCTGGTGAGCACGGTGACCAAGACCAATATCTATGCCAACTGCCGCACCATGTGGGCCACGGGCTGGCCGGCCCTGCTGGCAAGCGTGGCCGCCTACGCCACTGGCGCCCTTGTGCTGCATGCCGAAGGGACCATCCCCGATACAGGCGCCCTCTTTGCCAGAGAGTACACCCTGAATGTCCTGACCGCCCTGCCGGCCCTGCTCATCCTTGTGCTGGCCCTGTGCAAAATCCATGTGCGCACGGCCATGCTGGTCAGCACCCTGTGCGCCCTTGGCCTCTGCCTCCTGCTGCAGGGCACAAATCCTGCCGACATCCCGGGCCTGCTGCTCTGCGGCTACACGGCAAGGGATCCCGAGGTGGGCCGGCTCTTTGACGGCGGCGGCATCAGCTCCATGCTCACGGTGGCAGGCATTGTCTGCATCTCGTCCACCTATGCGGGCCTCTTTCAGGCAAGCGACCTTCTGCACGATCTCAAGGCCTTCCTGCACAAACGGGCCGGCCGGCCCGGATCCTTCACGGGCTTTGCCCTGGCAGGCCTTGTCACCTCGGCCATTGCCTGCAACCAGACCCTGGCCGTCCTCCTGACCTGGCAGGTCACAAAGGATCTTGAGCCCGATCCTGCCCGTCTTGCCAGCAATCTGGAAGACTCCGTCATCCTCCTCTCGGCCCTCGTTCCCTGGTCCATAGCCTGCGTCATCCCCTTAAGCATGCTGCAGGCGCCCCATTCGGCAGTGCTGGCTGCCTGCTACCTGTGGCTTGTGCCGCTCTCCCGCCTGATCCTGCCTGCTCCTGTCCTGACAAGGCGCAGCTGACCGGCACAGGTCCCTTCCCAGATCCTCAAAGACTTCCAAAGGCATCCCCCATGGCCAAAATCATCATCCTTGTCCTGGTTGTTCTTCTTGGTGGCTTTGCCATCTCCCACTTCTCTTCCCAGCCTCCGCTGCGGGGCATGGTGCGCCAGCCGGGCTCCAGTCAGGCCGTGCTGCTTGCCAGGGCCAGGCCTGCGGCAACCTTTGCGCTGGATCAGAACATGAACCTGCTGACCGCAGGCTGGTGCAGCATCCGGCCCGAGACCCACGAAAGCCTGCAGGGCGAGGCCAGGCTCTGGCTGGCCCTGTACGGCCATGCCAAAGGCCTCCTGGTAACAGCTGTTGCCGACGGAGAAAACAACTGGGAATGGATGTCCGGCGATCACACGGCCTTTCCGGCCATACGCCGCATGAGCCAGAACCAGGGCAACAGGACCCTGTTTGAAACCCTGAGCGTTCTGGACAGAAAGCACGATCCCTTCTGCGGATCCGGCCAGAGAGCCGGCCAGGGATCCGGTCAGGAAACAGGCGTCTGCCTTGTCTACAGGGCCAGGCTTTTGCTGGAATTCGAGCAATGCCAGGTGATCGTGGAGTACCACGAGGACCTGCCACAGAACCTTGTGCAGGACATTGCCTTTGCCAACGACTACCTCAATGCCTTCCAGCAGCGTGCACGCCAGGCCGGCCACATTGTCCGTCTGGAGAAGGAGGAAAGCCAGCACCTGGCCCAGGGCATAGAGAAGATGGGTACCCTGGACAAGGCCGTCTCGCGTACCTCCCTGGCCCGCTGGACCGGCATGATGCACCGCAAGGGCAGACTCTAGGCCCATGGAGACCGCACGCTTTGTTTGAGAAAAAAAGGATTTGTGCCCAGGCACAACCCCTTTATCTGGACAGTCCCGGACAGCTTTTTGCCAGGGACTGTCTTTTTTTGTGTCTGCGTGCACTGTATTTCGAGCCCTTTTTCAGAAAATGGAAGCTGGAAACAGGCAAGACGACGACAAGTGTTCCCTCTTGCACGCGCAGAGAAGAACATGATCCGTCTGAATATGCAGTCTGCAGACGCCCTGTCTGCATGCCTAACGCTCAGGAGAGACAGAGATCAGGCAGGCTGCCCTGCTTTCCAAAAGGGCGTGCTGTTCCGGCAAGATTTCTGGCAGATTGTCTGTCTTCTCAAACTGATAGAGAGCCTTTCCCCGGACGTCTCCCTCTTTCTGGCCGGCATGACCGCAAAGGGACATGGGACAGCTTCCGGGAATAACAGAGCTTGTCGCTCGCCTTTTTTGGCGTATAAGGGAAAGACTCTGTTCCCTTCCTGCAGACAGGGCTGTCTGGTCCCGGAACTGCAGGATTTTCGTGCGAGGTTTCTGCAATGCGGCTGACAACCTTCCTCCCCTTTCTGGGGGATCTGAAAAACTACACGGCAAAGGATCTGCGGGCAGACCTTGTCGGCGCCCTGACCGTCACGCCCATGGCCATTCCTCAGGCCATGGCCTATGCCCTCATTGCCGGTGTGCATCCGCAGTACGGCATCTACACGGCCATTTTCCCGGTGATCGCTGCCGCGCTCTGGGGTTCGTCCCGCTACCTCATAGCCGGTCCCACCAATGCCATTTCCATGGTGCTCTTCTCCTCCCTGGCCACGGTCAGCATTGGCGGCGTGGTCGCAAGCACCATGCCGGAAGAAGTGCGCATGCCCTACATCTTCATGATTGCCCTGCTCGCAGGCCTCATCCAGATAGTCATGGGCCTGGCCAGGCTTGGCGAGCTCACCAACTTCATCTCCCATTCGGTCATGGCGGCCTTTGTGGCAGGCGCAGCCCTGCTCATTGCCGCAGGCCAGCTCAACACGGTGCTTGGCCTCTCCCTGCCCAGGGCCGAGGGCGGCTTCTTTCCGCAGATTGCCACCACCCTTGCCTCGCTGGATCAGACCAATCCCTGGAGCCTTGGCATTGCCGCAGGCACCGTACTCCTCACCATCCTCTTTCGGCGGATCTCCAGGCGCTTTCCGGCCACGCTGGCAGCCCTGGTGGTCGCAAGCTGCCTGAGTGCCCTGCTTGGCGCAGCCGCCCACGGCGTCAAAATGGTCGGGCCCATTCCCAGCGTGCTGCCGCCCCTTTCCCTGCCGCAGGCCCTGGATCCCGAGGTCTGGAGGGCGCTCTTCTTCCCGGCACTGGCCGTGGCGCTGCTGGGCACTGTAGAGTCCCTGACCATTGCCAAGCAGATGGCCAGCATCAACAGGGATGCCTTTGACGGCTCCAGGGAACTCATAGGCCAGGGACTGGGCAACATTGTTGCCGGTCTGACCTCCGGTCTGCCAGGCTGCGGCTCCTTCACCCGCAGTGCCCTCATGTTTTCCTCTGGCGGCAGAACGCGCTTTGGCGCCGTGTTCACGGGCCTGCTGGCCCTGCCCATGCTCTTTCTCATGGCGCCGCTGGTGAGCTGGCTGCCCATGCCGGCCTTAAGCGGTGTCCTGCTCCTGGCCTGCGTCCAGATGATCAATGTGGAGTCCTTGCGACTGAGCTTCGAGACAACACGCTCGGACCGCATTGTGCTCCTCATTACTCTGGCTTCCACCCTGATCTTCGATCTGGAACGGGCCCTCTTTATTGGTGTCATCCTTTCCCTGCTGCTCTACATTCAGCGTTCCTCCCATCCCATTGTGCGCAAGCTCTCCCACAACAGTCCGCTTCTGCGCGATGTGCCAGACAGGCCCAGGGGGCTGGTGGTCTACAGCATAGAAGGCTCGCTCTTCTTCGGGGCCATTCATGAGCTTGAGCGCAAGCTCACGAAGCTGGAAAAGAAGGAGGTGCGCCTCATTGTCCTGCACATCACCCGTGTCTTCTGGATTGATGCCTCGGGCGCACATGCCCTCATGCTCTTCCTTGAACGCTGCTACGCCCGCTCCGTGCCGGTCATCCTGGTGGTCAGCAACAGGGAGGTTCGCGAAACACTGCGCCGGGCCGGCATGCTCAAGGACTTGAGTGAAGGCTTCATCACCAACAGGCTGAAGGACGGCATCAACCTGGGCATTGATCTTTTGAGCCGCATCTCCTGCTACCAGGAAGAGGAAGCCGATGGCGTGGGCACAAGCTGCCAGATAGCCAACCACAGACCTGCACCCCCCAGCTCTGCACAGGACAGGGCAGCAACCGGGCAGAAGGCCTGACGAGACGGATCGCTTTCCCGGTCCCAAGAGGAAGGGGCACAGGAGCGCCTGATCGGCCTCCTGTGCCCCATGGGGATACAGTGGACAGGCCTGCCGGTCTTCGTCCAGCCCAATCCCCCGGAGTTCCTCTCCCCTCTCAAGGCTTTTTCTGCTACACTTTCGTGTCGTTTGACAGAATAGAATTCTCAAGTTACCCACGAAAAGTGGAAAACATTTTGCTCGTTTCGGTGGTACGAGAGGCAATCAAATATATCCTATAGTGAACGCAAAAATTGACGAAACAGGTCTTGGTGCCAAGATGTCATAATTGAACATCTTTCAAGAATAGGCTATACTCCCACCCAGCGAGCCTAATGGTGTAACCTTATTAAGCCCACGAGAGAGAACTCTATGCCCAAGATTACCAACCCACTCAAGCCTATGAAAATCTCACCCGTCAGCCCCCAATGGGTGGAAGGGAAGACCCGTGAAGAAGTGCTCGACGCAGGTTTGGATTTCATGCAAAGCACGACAGACAAGAAAGCAGCCATGCGTGCAGCAGCTGTACGCATGTTCTTTGATGGAAAAATGCAGGTAAATGAACTTGCCGCTCATTATAAAGTGCATCGTTGCACTGTGTCTGCCTGGATAAGAGATGTAAAAATATATGGATATAATTCGTTAATAGGCAATACAGCTGGGAGACATCCTGCATTAGACAACGAAATATCAGAAAAATTAAAATATATTATTTTAAATGAACATCCTTCAAAATATGGATTAAAATCTTGGAGCTCACTAAATTTGTCTTTATTGTTAAAAAATGAATTTGATATTGAACATTCTGTAAGAAGTTGTGCAAGGATGTTGAATTATTTTGGAATAGATAACATTAAATAATTTAACAAAAGATTTGAACAAAAAGAATTAAAAAATAAAGATGTATCTAAAGATATATCATCTGAAGAACAAGTTGAAATTCCTGATTCAAAAAAAACTCATTCTTGAAGGAGAAGAACTATTAAAAAATCCATATTTAAAAATAGACGAATATAAGAGGATTACAGCTGTTATTTTATTATTAAAAGGAAATAAAGTATCACAAGTTTCTAATATAACACCTGTTTACATGTTTTTCTTTGGCATGAAATTTGCATAAAAAATTTTTGGATCGGATAATAAAAAAAGCCGCTACTCCTGTGCTAATAATTTTGCACCACCAAAACAACTAACCAAGGAGAGCGGCATGGACAGTCTCATTTTCCTTTCCCCTTTTGTCAACAAGTTTTTGTCTTTTTTCCAGTTCATTTTTGTCAACCAAACAAAACCCACCAGGCATAGCTTGCTCCTGCTGCTCCTCGGGATTGTCGTGACGAGCAGTCTCTCGGTGCGAAAATGTTACATGCGTATTATCTCCAGGATATCAGGTAAAAGCTTGAATTCTTTTTATAATTTGTTGACAAATGGTAACTTCTGTTCCCTGGTTCTGGAAGAGTTCAGCTGATTTTGCACAACTTGCAAGGGGCGGACAAAAGGCGCTCCGTTCAGGAGGAGCGTCTGTGCCCCTTGTTCCCATGGAGCTCCAGCCCAACAGTTGGGAAAAAGTAGAACCATACGGTTACAATCCCATGAAAATACAATTATTCAAGCATGTTATTATGGGATTTCTGCCATAAGTTCCATGAAAGACATGGTTCTACGTAGAACCATATCTTTCATGGCGGTCCTATGGTTTTTGCAGGCTCCACAACGAAGCCTGGAAGAGCTGCGAGTTCATCCGGGCATCCTGTCCGAGGAGAGCGAAGGACGTCCGTGGCGGCTGGGATGGATGGAGCGGTTGAGGCCAGGGCTCTGGCGCGGCCTTTGCAGGGAGCGCTGCACCTTCTGTTCCCTGGTTCTGGAAGAGTTCAGCTGATTTTGCACAACTTGCAAGGGGCGGACAAAAGGCGCTCCGTTCAGGAGGATCGTCTGTGCCCCTTGTTCCCATGGAGCTCCAGCCCAACAGTTGGGAAAAAGTAGAACCATACGGTTGCAATCCCCTGAAAATACAATTATTCAAGCATGTTATTATAGGATTTCTGCCATAAGTGCCATGAAAGACATGGTTCTATGTAGAACCATACTTGCTCTGGCGGTCCTATGGTTTTTGCAGGCTGCACAACGAAGCCTGGAAGAGCTGCGAGTTCATCTGGGCATCCTGTCCGAGGAGAGCGAAGGACGTCCGTGGCGGCTGGGATGGATGGAGCGGTTGAGGCCAGGGCTCTGGCGCGGCCTTTGCAGGGAGCGCTGCACCTTCTGTTCCCTGGCTCTGGAGGAGTTCAGCTGCTCCCTGTATTCGTTGGGACGGATGGCCGGGGTGTGCACACCCCGTGTCTGACGGGCCGTGCTGGCCGGTCCCTGAGGCCGCTCGCACACAAGCAGGCTGCCGGGCAGACTGTTCAGCTGTCCGGAGGGTTCAGCCAGAGCTGGATCAGGCATGAGAACTTCCAGGCAGGCTGCAAGCGCGCAAGCCGTGAGAACGCCGATCCAGCGTGCGGAAAAGTGTGTCGGACGGGGGGACAGTGACAGACTGGAGCGCAATGAGCAGGCAGGCATACATCCTCCTTTGGGCCTTGCGGGCAGGGGCAGGCCCTGTTTTCACATGTTTCCAAGCCTAGCCCATTTGTCGAAGTCCTGACAAGGGCAGGCAAGCCCTGGGCACAAAAAAGGCCCTGCTCCCTCAACGTGCAGTGTTTGCACAGGGGGCAGGGCCTGGTCTTGAATGGGTCAGACTGGCCTAGCTGGCAGCAGTCTCGGACTTGGCAGCGTCAGGCTTTGCTTCGGGCTTTGCCTCAGGAGCAGCAGCCTTAGGCTTGGCAGCTTCGGGCTTTGCTTCAGGAGCGGCAGCCTCGGGCTTTGCTTCAGGCTTTGCCTCGGGAGCAGCAGCCTCGGGCTTTGCTTCAGGCTTTGCCTCGGGAGCGGCAGCCTCGGGCTTGGCTTCAGGCTTTGCTTCGGGAGCGGCAGCCTCGGGCTTGGCTTCGGGCTTTGCAGCAGGAGCGGCAGCCTCGGGCTTGGCAGGAGCCGTTACGGCAGGAGCAGCAGCTTCAGGCTTGGCAGCGGGTACGGCCTTGGTCACAGGAGCGCCAAGGGACGGCACGATGCTTGCTGCCTTTTCCAGCTTCAGGGCCGGCACAGAGGCCATCACGGGCGTCATGAGCAGGGCAAAGGGCTGGGCCATGACCACGCAGGCCACGGCTGTCACCAGCAGGGGCGCTGCAGCCGTGCGGCTGCGCCAGGCCACGTGCATGATGACCAGGGCCGAGAGCAGGGGCAGGAGCGGCACGATGACCGTGGTGAAGATGTCACCCTGGGCAAAGGCAGCCAGGGCCGGCTGGGCAGAAGCCGGAATGGTCAGGCCGAACTGGGCGGCAAGCGGCAGGAAGATTTCGCCCACGAAGGGCACGGTGACGCTCAAGCCAGCCAGGGTCACGATGAGCAGGATGAGGGACACGAGCAGGAAGAAGAACTTGGTGCCCATGGTGCCCAGGTTCAGCAGGGCTCTGGTGGCCAGGACGGTCATGAGGCACACGGCCAGGAAGACGTCAAAGGCCGAGGCCGCACAGGCGCTGAGGAGCAGGGCCAGAATGAGGGCCATCCAGGCATAGCCGGAAGCGCTTTCCGGGCTGTTGCTGCGCGAGCGCACGGCATTGGCAAGGAAGCGCGGCCAGGAGATGCTGATGACGATGACCAGGAAGGGCAGGAAGGCGCACAGGCCGAGGACAATGCGGTTGAGCAGGCTCTGGGTGCTGGGCATGCCGAAGAGGGCGGCAAAGAGCATATCCGTGGTGATGTCGGATCCGCCGAAGAGGATCAGGGCGCTCATCCACAGGAGCAGGAGCACGACAAAGCACACAAAGCCGATGAGGGCATCGGAATTGCGCAGGCGCTGCACGTTGCCGCGCCACAGGGCAAAGAGCATGCCGGCGAGCACGGGTACAAGGCCGTAGTAGAGGCCGCCGGACAGGGCTGCGGCAGCGGCCAGGGCATTGCCCACGACCATGCCGGGCACGTCAAAGTTCTTCATCCAGGAGCGGGCCAGCAGGCCCATGGCCGCCAGGCTCAGGCCGCAGGCAAAGGGAATGGGGCCCACGAAGTTGGCCATGCTCATGAAGAGGGGCAGGCTGAGCAGCATGAGGCCTGAGCCCAGCATCACATTGCGGCCAAGGCGCAGGCCGCCGCAGAAGATGCACAGGCCAAGGAGCGCCACGGCAGCGCCAAGGTAGCTCAGCAAGGGGCCGCAGATGATGCTGGCCGCAGGCAGGGGAATGAGGCTCACACCCCAGGCAAAGAGGGCATAGACGGGCAGCAGGGTGACACTGCCTGCATGGGGCAGCAGCTCGGGACCGCTCATGCCGGAGAGCACCTTCAGGTTGGCCACTTCCTCGGGACAGGCCAGATCGCCCATGAGCACGGGAGCCCAGCAGAAGAAGGCCAGAAGGACCAGCAGGGTCAGGGGCGCCACGGCTGCGAGCTGCCTGAAGATGCTGTTGTGCACTGCAGGACCGGCAGGCTGCCTTGCGGCCTTCTTTTTCTCGGGGGCACCGCTTTCTTCACCAGGAGCCACATAGACATCTTCCTGCTGGTCTGCCTCGTCTGCCTGACCGGCCTGGGTGGTCTCTTCCGCGCCGAAGGGCGCTGTGGTTCCGGCTTCGGGCTCGTCCGTTCCGGGTCTGGGAGCCTGTGTGCCTGCCTGGGGAGCTGCCGGAGCAGCGGGCTGGCCGGTGAGGCCTGCGGCCCTGGCAGCCTCTTCAAGCTGCTGCAGCCGCCTGGAGGCGTCCAGGAGCTGTTCCTGGGCCTCGCGCAGCTGGGCCTGCAGATCCTGGGTACTGGCCGGCAGGGCAGAGGTCTGTGGTTGTTCGGGGGCCGCTGTCCCGGGGACAGAGGTGTGTTCCTCGGCAGCCGCAGGCCTGGAGGCAAAGGCTGCCCAGGCATCCGCATTCCTGGGAGCCTGTGTCTGTTCCTGGCTGTCACTGACAGGAGATGTAGTCTTGTCCATAGAGAGATCCTTAACCATGTGGCGGCCGGTAAGCGCAGCCCACGAGGAAATGGGCAGCTTGCCGGGCTTTGAGGGAAAGAGCGCCGGAAACGGTACTGGCGTGCGGAGTCAGGCTGATGCTCCCGGACAACAGGGGCAGGGAGAGGGTGACAGGCTCCGCGCCAAAATTGAGGACAGTCACGAGGGAACCCTGACCGGGCAGGGCTGCCGTGGTGACCAGCACAGCCTTGGCTGGTTGTGAAATCTTTACCCGTCGCGCCCCGGAAAGGTCAAGCGCAGCGCGGGCCTTCAGGACGTCTGTGAGCATGAGGCCGGCAGCCGAAGGCTCGACCTGCTGGCCCCGGGCCTTGAGCAGGCAGTCCGCGGGCAGAAAGGCCAGGCCCGGCAGGCCTGCCGGCAGGGCACAGAGCAGATGGGCCAGATCCCGGCGGACTTCGGCCACGGATCGTGTTTCGGTCCTGGTCTCGGCGGAACGGGCTGCTGTTGCGGCAGGCCCTGCCACCTCCTTCAGGGAAGGAACCCTGAACACGCAGTTTTGCAGGGGCAGACTGGTCAGGCGCCTGAGCAAATTGGCCAGGGCCGTGGCATCGCCAGAGGCAAGGGCCGAAGCAATGGCCCCTTTCAGGCAGGGCGCCTGTACAAAGTCCGCCAGGCCGAGATCCGTTTCGGCCCGGAGCAGGGCCAGATCGAGCTGCCCTGCATCTGTGCCGGAAGGGGCAGGCTTGTCGGCTTCGGTGTCCGCAAGGCTCAGGCTCCAGCCGCCGTAGCGGCGGATTTGTTGGCTTAAGGAAGCCAGGGCCTGGGGGGCCGGGGTGAGGGCAAGCCGCATGTCCGCAGAGGCCGGCGCCACATCAAGGCCCGTGAGGCCCGCAAGATCCACGCCGCAGAGCGTCTGGCGCCGCAGGCCCGTGACCTGCAGAAGCGAGGCGGCAAGAAGGCTTTTGGCCCGGCCCGAGGGATCCTGCCAGCAGAGGACGGGCTGCCAGGGCGTGGCCAGATAGCGGTAGACAAGGCGCCTGGTCTGGCCGTCCATGGTCAGGACCCTGCCTGTGGCTGCCCAGCCGCAGGTCATGGACAGGCGCTCCTGGGACAGGGTGCCTGGCAGAATGCCTTCCTTGCGCAGGGCCTGGACCATGTCCCCGTTCAGGGGGTGCACGTCCCAGTCCGATTTGGCAGGAGGCAGCAGGGACCAGAGGCGCTCGGGCACTTCCCAGAGCGCGTAGAGGCCCTGATGGCGATCCGATCCCCTGGCCTGCAGCATGAAGTCGGGACCAAGGCCTGTGGCGGCCTCGGTCATGCGCATGCCGGACTGCAGTCCGTGGGCCTGGAGGCTCGTCACAAGGCTCTGCCACTCCCTTGCGCTGCCAAGGGCCGGATCAAGCTGCAGGGAGACCGTGCGCCGCGCATGATCGGCCTCTTCGGGCACCCAGGCCGTGTCCGGCTCGCCGGCCTGGTCGAGCCACACGCCGGTCAGGCCCAGGCCCGAGAGCACGGGCAGGGCGGCCTGCAGGGAGGAAAAGAGCTTCTGCGGCGCAAAGTCCCTTGTGTACTCAACCCAGGCAGGCGCTGCCCGGCGCACAAGGTCTCTGTCCTGCAGGGCGGCCGTGTGGCGCCACAGCGTCTTCTCGGCAGGCGTTGCAGCCAGAAGTTCCCGTGCCTGGCCCAGCAGGGACTGCCTGTAGAGCCACTGCTCGTAGACCGGACTCACCCGGCCCTGGTGCTGGGCAGCGCTGCCTGGCATGATCAGGGGCGAGGGCGCCTCCCTTGCCGTGCAGCCCCAGAGGCTGCCCAGTACAGGGAAAAGAAGGAAGAGAAGGAGGCAGGGCAGGAGGCAGGACAGGGCCTGACTGGTCCTGCCTGGTCTGGCTGTACTGGCCCCTGCAGCATGTCTGAAGACAAAGTGGGACAAGGCCGCCTCCATGCGGGCACAAGCCCGGTGCAAAGCCTGGTGTTACCTGGTCTCCGTGTCTGAAGAAGTCGTGGAAGAAGGAGCGGCAGGCGCTGTCTTGCGCAGGACGGCACTGGGGGAGAGGGCAGGGCGTGCGCTCTCGCCGGCCGTCTTGTCAGCTGCCTCGGAGCCGGCCTGTTCGGCCTTCTTGGCCTGCGCCCAGAGCTCGTCCTTTTCGGCCAGGGGCAGGGCGGCCAGATCCAGGCCCTTGGCGCGGGCCTGCTCTTCCATGAAGCGGTAGCGGGAAAGGAAGCGCTCGTTGGCGGCATCGAGTTCGGCATTGGCCTTGAGGCCGTGGCGGCGGCCCAGCTCCACGATGGAGAAGAGCAGATCGCCCAGCTCGTGGCTGATGGCCGAGCTGTCTCTGCGGGTATTGGCGTCCACGTATTCAAGCCACTCGGTCTCCACCTGCTGCTCCACATCCTCGGTGGACTCCCAGGTAAAGCCCGTGCGGGCGGCCTTGGAGTGGATGCGGTAGGCCCGGGCCAGAGGCTCCAGGGTGCGGGGCAGGGAGTCGAAGAGGCCGGTGGGCTTGCCCTCGGCCTTGTGCTCCTCCTGCTTCAGGCGCTCCCAGGCCTTGAGCTGCTCGTCCAGGTTGGCAAAGTGCTCGCCGGCAAAGACATGGGGATGGCGGTGGATCATCTTGGCGGCGTTCTTTTCGAGCACGTCGCTCAGGGTAAAGGCGCCGGCCTTCTCGTAGAGATGGGTGATGAAGAGCAAAAGAAAGGCCACATCGCCCAGTTCCTCGCAGACATCCTCGGGCTTGCCCGAGCGGATGGCGCTGACCAGCTCGTGGCTCTCCTCGATGACGTATTCGGTGAGCGAATCCGGGGTCTGGGCGCGATCCCACTTGCAGCCGTCCGGGGCCGTGAGCCGGGCGATGACATCGCGCAGGGCATTGAGGCCGTGATCGGAAGCGGGTGCGGACTGTTCGCAGGTTGTGTCCGCGGCATTGGCCGCAGGAGCGCTGCATTGCTGAGACATGGAATATTCCTTTGGTTACAGGCTGAATTTTTTGACGATATCAGGGGGAAGCGAGGTGCGCAGCTGCTCGATGACCGCCGTCATGTAGGGACGGACCCGCGAGTTTTTGTAGAAGTCTGCCGTGGAAAAGAACTTGCCGAGCACAAGGAAGATGAGCGAGCAGACAAGAATGCCCTTGGCCAGGCCGAAGAAGCCGCCGCCCAGGCGGTCTGCCCAGGTGGCAAAGGCCAGGGAGAGCAGGCGCTGCACAAGCCTTGCCAGGAGCGCCACGCCGATGACCACGGCCACGAAGAGCACCACGTAGGCAGCCATGGTGCGCCACATGGGCTCGGCTATGAAGTCGAGGTAGGGAGCCAGCAGGGGATGGAACTTGTGGGCCACGACAAAGCCGCCCACCAGGGAGACAATGGCCGCCACTTCACCCACCAGACCGTTGAAATAGCCGCGTATGGTGAAGAAGAAGAGAATGAGGATGATGGTGATGTCAAGAATGTCCTGCCCCATGGGAACCTCGCAGAAGAACCTCGCAGAATGATGAATGCCTGTATCTATCAGAAGTGGCCCGCAGGAACAAGGGAAGGAGCGGGCAGGCCCCTGCCTCGAAGCCGCTTCCTGAAGAGCCTTCGGACGAGCTTCCGGGGCCGCTCAACAGGCCTTTTGCGACACGTTTTTCTTCGGGCACGCGAGCAGGCTTCAGGGCCTGGCACCGGGACCGAAGCATTGGGGCAGAGGCTTTTGTGGCACAGGTTCTTTGGCAGGGGCTGTGGCAGGAGCTTTTGGGGACCGATGCCTTCACGGGCAGGCTGCCTTGTGGAGGCCGTGAAAGTTGTGCAGGATGGGGACAGGCCCCCCGGGGAAGGCTCGAGAGAAGGCTCGGGGCAGGCGGCCATCAGCATTTCTTGCAAGGAGAAGAACCTATGGCTTTTGTGGAACGTGCTCCTGAAGGCGAACTGGCCCGGATGACCAGCAGGGAAGTTGTCTCCATCCTGAAGAGGCTGCGCAGCAGATACAGCAGGCTCGCAGGCTATCTGCCCTGAACCCCGAGGAGGCGCAGCCGGTGCAGCGCTGCGCCGGGCTGCTCTGTGCCTTCGCCAATTCCCGGGACGGAGGCATTATCATCGCCGGCGTGGACCAGGGCTTCAGGGTGCGCACGGGCTTCTGGGGAGACGTCGCTCGCGGCCTTGTCCGTGCTGCCGCAGACAGACTTTCCTGCCCTGTAGAGGCGGCCCTGCCGGCTCGAGGACGGCTCGGTCTGGCTGTACAGGGCCGAGTCCGGGCAGCTCTGCCGGGTGAGCGTCGAGGAAGAGGCCCGCATGCAGTCTCATGCCGACGAGGAGCCCGTGCCCGAAGCCACGCAGGCGATCTGGACGAGGACCTTGTGGCGGGCTTTCTTTCCCGGGTGCGCGAGCAGGGCGGTCTGACGGAAGCCGGCGACGAGGATGTGCTGGTGCACGAAAAGGTCCTTGTCCCGGACCCGGCAGCAGGGATCCTGCGGCCGAGTCTGGCAGGACTGCTGGCCCTGGGCTCCTGTCCGCAGCAGTTTTTCCCCTCCCTGAACGTGGTTGTGGACTACTGGCGGACCGGGGATCAGGACGTCTTCGAGGGCCCCATTCCTGCCATGATCGCAGGGGTCACGATGCTGCTTGCGAAGAAGGCCCGTGTGGGGGCTGCCCGGCGCAGGTACCTCGTTCCTGCCCTGCGGGAGTGCTTTGTGAACATCCTGCAGCACCGCTCCTACGAGGAGGCGGATCGCGAGATGCCCGTGCTGATATCGCCTGTGGCCCGGGAGTTTCAGATAGAGTACGAGGGATCGACGCTACGGCTGGACCATGGAGGAAGAGCTCAGGCAAAGGACCTTTGCAGACGTCCCTGATGGGGCAGCGGGGCCGCTCTCCTTGTCTCCCTGCACTGCCCCCTTAGGCGGGCATGAGGTTGAGCCAGGTGAGCAGGGCAATGGCTGCCATGAGCGAGAAGAGGCTCAGGATGTTGGTCACGGCCACGGTGAGGGCTGCCTGGCCCGGCACGGCGCCATAGACCTGGGCCAGGGAGGCGACCATGATGGCCGTGCCCGTGGCCATCATGATGACGCTCACGCTGATCCACAGGGGATTGCAGTCGAGCAGCAGGAGGGCTGCCAGGACCACCAGGGGCATGCCGACAAGGCGCCAGGCCATCATCCAGAGCTGATGGCCCATGTGGATGCTGTGTCCCTGGAAGGCCTCGGTGAGGTTGCGGCGCAGGGAGAAGCCCAGGGCAAAGAGCATGCAGGTGGGCGAGACAAAGCCCAGCATGGAGCAGGCCTTGTCCAGGGGCTCCCAGAGGGGAATGCCGGAGATGGCGACGCTCAGGCCCAGGGCCGTGGCCATGAAGATGGGATTGCCCAGGATGAAGTGGCGCACAAAGCGCCAGATGCGCAGGCGGCGCGGAATGTCGAAGTGGATGTGGCGGCCGTCGGGCATCTGCTTGCGCCTGTACCAGCCGAGCAGGGTCATCTGGCCTATGATGACGATGATGTTGCAGGCCACGACGCTCAGGCCTGCGGCGCTCATGGCCTCGGCATTGCCGGGAAAGAGATTGATGATGACCGAGATGCCCACAAAGCCCGCGTTGCAGAAGCAGCAGGTCAGGCTGGAGATCATGGCAGGGCCTGCCTCCGTGCGGCGCAGGGAGCGCTCCAGGCAGAAGAAGAGGCCAAGGCCCATGACCTGCGGGCCCACCATGCCGATCCACCAGTTCACCTGCGAGAACTGCTCCACGCTTGTTGTGCACATGATGTGGAAGAGCAGGCAGGGAATGCAGATGTTGATGGAAAAGAAGCTGAGGATGTCGCCTGTGTTTTGCGGCAGAAAGGAGATGCGCTCTATGACAAATCCGGCCAGGATGATGAGAAAGATGGGCGCCAGGGAGGCAAAGATCATGTACATGCAGGGACTCCGTCAGGGAAGGGGCAAAAGCGTTGCGCAGGCGCGAAACGGGGAGGGCACAAGCCCCCGGGATGGTCTTGATGGCGGAAAGAAGGCAAGCCATAGCCCTGTCGGGGCAAAAACTCAAGATATGGACAAAAAGGCCTTCTTTTGGCAAGAAGACAGGCAGACTGGAAGCAGGGACGTCGGCCGGATGTCTGCAGGATGCACATCCCGCACATCCTGCAGATCGCGCAGATCCCGCAAGGCCAGGGCTCCTGCAGGGGCCCAATCTCGCAAGGACCGATTGCGCAAGGCCCCGGGCTTCCATGACAACCACTGGCACGAAGGAGCCCTCTTGCATGTCCCAGGCCCTGGATCACTATACCCCTGAACTTCACGTCACAGCTGCAGGCAGGGACTGGATTCTGCGGCGTGCGTCCGACTTTGACAGCCTCTGGGAAGGCATGGTGGCCGACGGCCGGGCCGATGCCGACGAGCACATTCCCTACTGGACGGAACTGTGGCCTTCAAGCCTGGTCCTCTCTGCCTGGCTTGCGGACAGGGCGGACGAGCTGCGCGGGAAAACCTGCCTGGATCTCGGCTGCGGCATAGGGCTCACGGCCCTGGTGGCCGCCTCCTTCGGTGCCAGGGTGGTGGCCGTGGACTACGAGACCGAGGCCCTGCACTATGCCCGCATCAATGCCGACCTCAACGGGGTGGAAAGCCCCCTGTGGCTTGCCATGGACTGGCGCAGGCCGGCCCTGGCGGCAGGCTGCGCGGACTTTGTCTGGGGCGGGGACATCATGTACGAGCGCCGCTTCGTGGCCCCTGTTCTGCAGTGCATGGCCCGTGTCCTCAAAAAGGGCGGCCGGGTCTGGGTGGCCGAGCCCGGGCGCACGGTCTACGAGGCCTTTCTCTCGGCTCTGCCGGGCTTTGGCTGGCAGGGCCGCCGGGTGCTTGTGCAGGACGTGGACGCCCTCTATGCCCAGGCGACCAGGGTGACCGTGGCCATCTGGGAACTGGTGCGCACGCGCTGAAGGGCAGGCCGGGCCCCCTGAGGCAGGGCCTGCCGGGAGCATTTGCATGGAAAAGGAAAAGGTGGTTCGTCTGGGCGTCTCCCTGCCAAGCGACCTGCTCAGGCCCTTTGACAGGCTGGTGGAGCGCAGGGGCTATCAGTCCCGCTCCGAGGCCATACGCGATCTCATCCGCAAGACCCTCATCGAGGAGGAGTGGAAGGAGTCGGCCAGCGACGTGGCCGGCACCCTGACCCTGGTCTACGATCACCACAACCGGGACCTGCCTGGCCGGCTCATGGACATACAGCACGACCACCACGACCTGGTGGTCACAACCCAGCATGTGCACCTGGATCACCACAACTGCCTGGAAGTGCTGGTTCTGCGCGGGCCTGCCCGGGAAATAGAGCGCCTGGCCGATCGCATCATTGCCTGCAACGGCGTCAAGCACGGGGTCTTTGTGCCCTCCACCACGGGCAGGACCATTGCCTGAGCCATGGCCGGACTCATTGCTTCCATCCACTGCCTTGTCCTTTGCCTGTCCGGCTGCGCGGCATTACATCTCAATATGCGTATATTTGCATAAGAACATATATCTGCTCAAACCAATATATTTGTTTAATTTTATAAAGCCCTTGCACATTGTGAGGCTGTACGGGACCTTCATGCTCGACGTTCAGAAAGACATGCCAGATGTGGCCATACCCATAGACAGGGTGGGGGTACGCTCCGTGCGTATGCCCCTGTGCGTGCGCGACCGCGCCAACGAAAAACAGTCCACCGTCGCCGAGGTGGACCTGACCGTGGACCTGCCCTCGTCCTTCAAGGGCACGCACATGAGCCGCTTTGTGGAGGCTCTGGAAAACTGGGAGGGCCGCATCAGCTACCGTGCAGTGCGCGATCTCCTGGCCAGCATCCGCGAGCGCCTCGAAGCGCGCAGCGCCCAGGTCACCTTCCGCTTTCCCTATTCCATCCGCAAGAAGGCGCCCGTGTCCGGCGCCATGGGCGTCATGAGCTACGACTGCGTGCTCACCGGCGTGCTTGACGAGCGCCTGAAGCCCGAGTTCACCATGGAAATCACCGTGCCGGTCATGACAGTGTGCCCCTGTTCCAAGGCCATCAGCGACGAGGGGGCGCATTCCCAGCGCACGCTCATTCACATGACCCTGCTCACGGACGGCTTCAGCTGGATGGAAGACTTTATCGAGCTTGCAGAAAGCTCCGGATCAAGCCCTGTCTACACGACACTGAAGCGCGAAGACGAGAAGTATGTGACGGAACACGCCTTTGCCAATCCCTGCTTTGTGGAAGATGTGGTGCGCAATGTGGCCAAGCGTCTCAAGGAACATCCGCATCTGCGCGGCTTTCAAGTACAGGTTGAAAGCATGGAATCCATCCACAATCACAATGCAACAGCCAGCATAGCATACAATTTCAGCTGACAGGCACAGGGAAATGCCTCTGCAATGTTCACTGTTACAAATTGGAGAAATTTTGTTTCCCGAAAAAATGCAGAGGCATTTTCCGGCTGCACTACTGCAAAAGTGCCGGCTTGCTCTTGACGAGTGGACTGGTTTCACGGTATAAATCCCTGCCAATGTGCAGGGAAGGCCTCCCTGCCGATATGTCCGCCCCTGCCCGGGCGCAGGGGAGGTCTTTTTTCTTTTCCCCGAAAACGGTCCTTGCCACCGTTTCCCCCGCATCCGCACGCCTGCGCTCTCCCGTCCGACCGTCCTTCTCCTGCATCAGTTTTTTGTTCAGGACCAGGGCCAGGCAGGACCAGACGCAAAAGTGCAATTCGCAATTCATTTCTCAATTCATTTCGCAATTTATTCAGTTCATCATACAGTTCATTTTGTCATTCGTTTCGCAAATTCCAGTTTCGTCAATTCGTGTTTCGTAAATTCGTGTTTCGTAAATTCGTATGGAGTCAGAATGGGGACCCGATTCACGCTTCTTGCACTCGGTCTGATATGCCTTCTTGTCTGCGGCTGTGCCTCCAAGAAAAAGGATGTTCAGCCCCAGGCCGATCCGACCGTAGTCAAGTTTGAAAAGTTCCGCCAGACCTACGATGCAGCGATCAATCCCGACCTTGATGACCAGATGGCCTTTGACGCCGACATGCCGGCTGAAAGTCACGCAGGCACCAGAACGGTCATTCAGCGGGCGCACAAGGCCATAGGCACGCCCTATGTCTTCGGTGGCACCAGGCCGAGCGGTTTTGATTGTTCGGGCTTTGTGCAGTGGGCCTACAAGGGCGCAGGTATCAAGCTGCCGAGAACGGCAGCCGAGCAGTCGAGAACAGGGTACAGGATACGCAGCAAGTCCCAGCTGCGGGCCGGCGACATCGTGGCCTTCCGCCGTCGCGGCGGCTACCACACCGGCATCTATATCGGTGACGGCAAGTTCATTCATGCCCCGCGCCGGAACAAGCGCGTGCGCATTGAGTCCATGAGCACGGACTACTTCGCCAGGAACTACATTGGTGCCAGGCGCGTGGACATGAGCGATCGCAATGAGGAAGTCATTGCCGCCGTGCGCAAGCTCGACAAGCAGTACGAGAACCGCAAGTACACGGCCTCCAAGTCCAAGAAGTACACAAAGTCCAAGAAATACGCCAAGTCCAAGAATCGCAAGTACACGGCTTCCAAGTCCAAGAAGTATACCAAGAGCAAGAAGTACACGAAGGCCAGGAAGACCGGCAAGAAGTACGTCGCGTCCAATACCCGCAGCTCCAAGAAATCCGTGAGCAAGAGCAGGACCAGGGTCTCCAGCGACAAGGCCAAGCCTCGAGTCTCCAAGGCAAAGGCCAGGTCAAAGTCCAAATCAAAGGTCACTGCCTCCAGGTCCGTGAAGAAGACTTCGGCCGTGCAGAAAAAGAAGACTGCCCAGGCCAAGACCAGAAAGCACATCCAGGTGCGCAAGGCCAAGAAGAGCGTGGATCAGGCCCGTGCCGCCCGCTCAAAGGAAAAGTCCAGGGCCTCGTAAGCCTAAAGCCGGTCCGAAAGCAGGCCGGAAAGCCGGCCCGGGACAAGTCTGGAACAGACAGCAAATCACCGTGCGTCGCAGGACTTTCCGCAATCATGCCGGACAGTCCGTGCAGACCCCAATTTCGGGCGTCTCCCCATGGGGGAGCGCCCTTTTTCGTGGCCTTTGTGCCCGCCCTGTGGCGTCCTGCTTCCTGTCCGCCCCCCTGTCTACCCCCTGTCCGTCCCTGAGCAGCCCCCTTGTAAGGACAGGGCCTTTGAGTGTATGCCCTGAAGTTCCCGAAGGCAGGAGCGGCCCATGAGCCCATGAGCCCGCAGACAGCCCTGTCCTCCATCAACGTCACTTCTTTTCCGGGGAGCTTTTCCATGACAGTACGCGGACGCCTTGCGCCCAGTCCCACGGGCATGGCCCACCTTGGCAATGCCTGGGCCTTTTTGCTGGCCTGGCTTGCCGTGCGCTCGCAGGGCGGGGAACTGGTCCTGCGCATGGAGGATCTGGACATCGAGCGCAGCAGCGTGGTCTACATGCAGATGCTCATGTCCGACATCCGCTGGCTGGGCCTGGACTGGGACGAGGGCCCCACACCGGAGAAGGAGGCGGCAGACTGGCATCAGGCCAACCGCTTTCACCTCTACCGGGAGGCCCTGGAGCGGCTTAAGGAGGCAGGGCTTGCCTATCCCTGCTTCTGCACCCGCAAGGACCTCATGGTGGCCCATGCGCCCCACCTGGGCGATGCGGGCTATGCCTATCCCGGCACCTGCCGGCATCTTGCCAGGGAAGAGGTGGCAGCGCGCCTGCAGAAGGGGCAGCCCTGTTCCTGGCGCTATGCCTCCCAGGGCACGACCTACCACTTTGCGGACTGTCTCCATGGCCCGCAGGCCGTGCGCCTGGAAGACTGCGGCGGAGACTTTGTCCTGTGCCGGGCGGACGGGGTCTTCTCCTACCAGCTGGCCGTGAGCCTGGACGACGGCCTCATGGGCATAAGCCAGGTGGTGCGCGGCCGGGACATCATGCCCTCCACGGCCAGACAGCTGGCCCTGCTGGAGGCCCTGGACTTTGCCGCGCCGCAGTACTGCCACATTCCCCTGCTGCTCGACACGGATGGCGAGCGCTTGGCCAAGCGGCAGGCCTCCCTGAGTCTCGAGGCCTTGCGCATGCGCGGGGTGACGGCCGGCCGGGTCATTGGCCTGCTTGCCCGGATTGCAGGATTGACAGACAGGCTGGAAATAGTCCATCCTCGCGATCTCATATCAACTTTTGCCATCAGTGCCCTGCGGCGCGAGGACTACCGGCTCACGACGGCAGACATGCACTGGCTGGAAGGAAGAGGACATGAACCCGATGCTGAACAATGATTTTCTGGACAGTCTCTTTCCCCCGGAACGGACAGACGACTTTTTCGAGGCCCTGTTTGGCGGTGCCGAAGAGGGCGCCTATACCATCATGCTCAGGCTCCGCTCCGAAACAGAGACCTCCGTCGAACTGGCCTTTGAACTGCACAAGCGTCCGGGAAAGTGTCTGGTGTGCAGCCTGACCTACGGGCTGAGCGGCGTGTTCAAGCGTCACCCCATCATCAATGCCCAGGGCCTGGCCCGGTCCATTGCCGAGAAGAAGGGCTGGCAGGGCTTTTCCTGGGATATTGGCACAACACGCGAGGAAAGCGAGGAACTGCACTGGATCCCCTTCCGTGTGGCCCGCAAGGGGGAATAGGCTCTCTGACACCCCTGACCTCCAAAGGACGCCACCGCCAGCCGGGCTCGCAGGGGCGCACACAGACGCTTGGTGCCTGGGATCTGAACGGACGCAAAAAAAATTTGCCCGAACGCGCAAAAAGTATTTGACGTCCGGGGCACCTTGGGGTAATAAATTCTTTCCGCACTTCGGGAAGACCCGAACAGTGCCGGACACTGCAGCACGCTGCAGCGCAAGCCGGAGCCATCATGATGCCAGCTTAGCTCAGTTGGTAGAGCAGCTGATTCGTAATCAGCAGGTCGCAGGTTCGAGTCCCGTAGCTGGCTCCATACATATCGAAGAAAGGTCCGTTTCCTTGTCAAGGGGAAGCGGACTTTTTTCGTATCCGGGGATCTGTGCAGAGTCAGGAGGACTGCAGCCGAAGTGGACATCGCTGATTGCACGGTGCAGGCAGGGGGCCGACTCCACATAGTCCCCAAGGCCTTTGCCGCGCTTCCCACTGTCGACAGCCTTCTGCAGATACAGCCAGAGGTCTGGCGTTGCCTTGAAGGCACGAGAGCGCCGCAAGGCCATGCCAACCGGGACCGGGAAGCGTCCGTTCACAATGGCGGAGACCGTCACGCTCCAAAGTCCAGCAAGATCACCCTTGAGCATATGCAGACGGAAGCTGATTCCTATCAGACGACATGCGGGCGCTGTCGAGCAAGTTCATAATCATCCCCAAGCGGCAGGCATGCTTTGCCTGAATCCCCTTTGTGCTGCCAGTCAGAAAAAAGATTTCAAGACCATTGTGCGCAAACGTTCTTGATGCCCAAGGCAACAGACCGTCCACCCGCCACGTTGCCGAGACTTTATTGCTGACGCCAAATATGCCTGATTCTTCTTGTGTTCACGTCAGTATTTCGCCTTTGAGATTAGGCAAGAGCTTTTGGATACAAACAATCAAGTTATTTCCTGCACAATAGGGAACTTTACTTATTTTGAAACCTGTCGAACGTTATGCTAGATCGTGTTGACAAAATCGAAAACCAGCCAATCTGACTTCGACTTTGCCCTCGGGTGGTGATTTTGATATTGTATCCATACAGATTCACTAAGGAGTCTTCTGCATGGATGCCGTCAAAGCTCACCACCGACATGATATCACTGATGAACTTTTGGACAAGATTGCACCGTTATTCCCCAATAGAACGGGGAAGCGTGGTCGCCCTGCCGGCGACAACAGATGCTTTTTCAACGCTGTCACATGGGTCATGCGCTCGGGTGCGCCTTGGCGAGATCTCCCTCCAGATTATGGGAATTGGAACAGTATTTTTGTGAAATTCCGAAGGCTTGCAAAAGCAGGCTTTTGGGAAAAACTGGCTGCAACCCTCACTGATTGCCCGGACCTGGAATGGGTCATGATTGATGCCAGCCACATCAAAGTGCATCAGCATGGCATGGGTGCTCCTGGGGGAACCGAGGATGCAGGGAGAACCAAAGGAGGTATAAATACCAAGATACACGTAGCGGTAGACTCGCATGGAATGCCGATCAGATTCTTGATAACAGCCGGAAATCAGGCTGATTGTACCCAGGGAATTCCGCTGTTGGAAGACCTTGCCCTCCAGTATGTCCTGGCCGACAAGGGGTACGACACGGATGCCATTGTTGAATACGTGCTCAGCCAGAACGCAATCCCGGTTATACCTCCCAGGAGCAACCGTAAAGAACAAAGAGATTATGACAAATATCTCTATAAGTTACGCCACATGGTGGAAAACTATTGGTCCTTGCAAAAGTTGGGTTGGTGGCCTTCGCGAGTCCAGTCGTGCTTCATGGCCAGACAGGCGCGCAAGAGAGGCCGTAGTGACGGGATCCTACACCCAGATCAACTCGATTTTTGGAAGAACCAAACTATTTTCAAAAAGCTAAAAGATGGCGTGGCCTTGCAACACGATATGTGAAGACCACGCTGTCATTCGCCTCTTATTTTAATATTTTCAATACGTTAATGTGGGCAAAG
>DXHV01000074.1 GCA_019113165.1 Candidatus Desulfovibrio intestinipullorum | reverse complement strand
TACGCATAAATTTTTCTACCTCTGCAGAGGGCATGTTGGCCACATACATGACGTCCTTGTCCTGCATCATGAAGTTTTGCGTTACTAGGAAGGAACCGGGATCCTCGAAGTCCACTTGGTACACTACCGGTACTTTGCCACTGGGAGGGATAATCGGAAGGGTAATCAGACTCGGATTCACGAGCTTTGCTTCTTCAAATCGGAAGACAAAGACCCCGCCTGGATCAGCCCGGTTGTCATTCAGGCCACCAGTCCTGGCCAGAGCCTGAGCCAGGGAAATACCTCTGGCTTCAAAGGGCAGGTCCTGATTTCTGCCAGTTGCACCCAGGATGGAGATAGTCCAGGGTTGATAGAGGGCAGTGAGGACATCTCCTGGTTGCAGGGGGATATTCTGTTTTGGATCCTCGATGATGAGGTCCAGAGGCATACTGGCAGTCTTGCCAGTCCGTGAGAGTTGCAGGGACATCTTGGTCACTGCCTGGGTGGCTCCACCAGCCGAGGCCAGAGCATCGAGGATCCGCTCGCCCTTGGGGGTAAGGGGCAAATTGGTACTTCTGTTCACATCACCAAGAACAGCCACCTGGAAGGAAGGTCTTTGGGCGACTTGCACCATAACCTGGGGTTGATTGGCTTTGCCTTGCAGACGTCTGGCAATTTCCCGTTCAATTTCCCGCACTGATCGTCCGGCTACCTTGACGCGTCCGGCGAAGGGGACATTGATGGTCCCATCATCCAGCACCATCTGGGCCGGGAATGTCTGAGACCCGGAGTTGGTGGACGAATTGGTAACTCCGTTTTGCAAGCTTACACTCACATTGCCAAAGAGCATGCTGGGTGGAGTTTCCCAGATACTGACAGACAAGGTATCCCCGGGGCCTATGGGGTAGGCATGGGGCTTGGAAGAGCCAAAGACCTCGGTGAAGGATTTATGGGTCTTGGCAAGACGCAGCTTGCCTGCCAAGTCCGCATCGACCTTCTGGACAATGATCCCTTCCAGGCTTTTTGAGCTGGAAGCTCGCTGTACCTGTATCTTGCTTGCTCCCGAATTGGGCATGATGCCGCAGGCAGGTAAAGAGACGAGCAGGAAGCTCAGCACAAGAAGTTTCCACAAAATTGCATTCCTCATTTGCAGACAACTCCTTGTGCAGACGGATCCGTCTGCAGCACCTGAATTGCTGCTCCAGTCTGATTCATTTGAGTGGCAACAGCTAGGTCAGACGGAATAGATGATCTGTTGAAGCTGACAGCGGAGGCCGTAGTACCTGCTGTACCCCAAGTCTTTTCAGCATCAGAGATCTGTTTTTCCTGTATCAGAGCAGAGAGCACACGAACTGTGCGACGGATGTCGGCTTCTGTATGTTCGGAAGAACAGAAGAAGCGCAGTCTGGCGCTCTTTTCCTCCACTGCGGGATGGATGATGGGCTGGACATTGATGCCGTATGAACTGAGCTGATTGGACAAGGTGATTGCCTTTCTGGAACTGCCTGCGATGATGGGGACAATGGCAAAGCCGGCTGATAAACCTGTATCAAGGCCTTCAGCCTGTGCCAGGGAGAGAAAAAGCCGGGTATTGTTGCGAAGACGCTGCACTCGTTCGGGTTCAGCCAGCATGAGGTGCAGGGCCTGCAGGGAAGCTGCTGCCAAGGGCGGAGAGATGCCCACACTGTAGACAAAGCCTGGAGCTGCAAACTTGAGGATATCGACAAGAGCTCTTGAGCCAGCGATATAGCCGCCACAGGTGGCCAGGGTCTTGCTCAAGGTGCCCATCCAGATGTCCACATCCCGGCCTTCAATGCCAAAGTGTTCTGCGAGTCCCTTGCCATGGGCACCCAGGACGCCCAGGGAATGGGCCTCGTCCACCATGAGGAAAGCGCCATACTTTCTTTTCAAAGTTATAAGCTTTGGCAGATCGGCAATATCGCCATCCATGCTGTAATGGCCCTCGACCACAATGAGCACCTGTTCAAAGCGCCTGCGACTGGAAGCAAGAAACTCCTCCAAAGCGTCAAGCTTGTTGTGCGGGAAGGGATGTCTGGCAGCACCAGAGAGACGGCAGCCTTCCACGATACTGTTGTGGATTTGGCTGTCATGGAGGATGAGATCCCTGGGGCCGAAGAGAGTGGCGATGGTGGACACATTGGTGGCATGGCCACTCACAAAGACCACACAGTCCTCGGTGCCATAAGCCTGAGCCAGAGCCTGTTCCAATTCCCTTTGTATGGGACGCTCGCCTGCCACCAGTCTGCTTGCCCCGGCGGATGTGCCATAGTGGTCTATGGCTTCCCTGGCAGCTGCACAGACTGCAGGGTGGCCGTTGAGGCCGAGATAGTTGTAGTGAGAGAAATTGCAGTATTCTCTGCCGGCAATGACGGTCCTGGCACCACCCTGTCCTTCATGGACCTTGAAGAAGGGATTGCCTATGTGAAAGCGTTCGGCTGCCGCTTCCATGAGCCGGAACTGCTTGTAGGTCGGATGCTCCGCAAAGGAGGGCGCTTTGTCTGAAAAAGCGCAAGACAGGGAAGCCGCAGATTCTTCCAGGTCAAGAGAGGAAGCCTCCGGCTTCTGTGTCTTGCGCTTCAAGATGCGATCCAGAAGCTGGGAGCTAGAGAAGGCAGAAGAAAGCTTTGCGCTGGTTTGCATGGCTGATCCTTCCTCCCTTTGTTTCAGTTGCCGTCCTGCTGAGTTCTTTCTGCACCTGACTGGGCAGACGAACAGTCTGAACTGACTGACAGTCCATTGTGTCTGAGCTGGTTACAGGATTGTCTTTTTTGGGGGCCTGCATTGAGTCCTGGCTGGCATCGTGCATGATGTCCTGCAAGGTACCTGCATCCAGATTTTCGGCATGGCGCCTGGCCAGTTCTTCCAGAAGAGTCTGGTCCGCATGAACTTTGGCAGAGTCTGCAAGACTGCCAGTGTTCGTGTGCAAGCTGGCAACAGACGGACTTGTCTGAGTGGTGCTTACCCTGGCAGCTTCTGCCTTGGGCTCACTTGCCAGGGCTGCGGCCCCTTCAGAAGTATCCGCGGCTGTGTCTTCCGAGTTGTCTGCTCCTGCCCCGATCAGTCTGGAGGTGATGCGCTGGGCAACAATTTCCAGCGTGGGGGCATCGGAGAAGAGCATGACCGGCAGGTTCACGCCAGTGCGTTGTTCCAGACCTGCGGCAAGTTCCACTGCCATGAGAGAGTCCAGGCCCAGGGACTGCAGACTGCGGTCCAGAGGTACCTGAGAGACTTCCATATTGAGGACATGGGCCACTTCTTCCCTGGCAAGATCCAGCACAAGGGCTGCCACTTCCGTGGAAGAGAGTGTTCTGATGCGTTCATGGAAGTCCGTGTTGCCGGCCTGTACCGAACGAGTGCTGTGACGTGCCAGCGCAGAGAGCCGGGCAGGCCTGACCGGAAAGCCTTCCAGCACCACTTCCCAGTCCACATGGGCGATGAGCAGATAGCCTTGTGTGCCCAGGGCCTTGTCAAAGGCCTTCAGGGCCATGGCAACGGAGAGGGGCACAGCCCCCAGGCGCCTGCCAAGGCTCTTTTTTACCTCCTCGTGGCGGGTGAGATAGCCCACATCGCCCACTGGGCCCCAGGCCAGGCAGGTGCAGGGCAGTCCCTGTTCCAGACGTAGTCTGGTCAGACCTTCCAGGCCTGCATTGGCAGCCACGTAGTTGGCCTGCCCCGGATTGCCCAGCATGGTGGAGATGGAGGAGAAGAGCACAAAGTGCTGCAGACTGGGCAGGGGTGGTGTGCTCGTGGCTGCATGGAGGTTGAGGGCTCCCTGATACTTGGGGGCAAGCATCCGTGCAAAGGAGTCTTCGTCCATGCTGACCAGGGCCTTGTCGTCAAAGACGGCGGCTGCATGGATGATACCCTGCAAGGGCGGCAGCGTCGTGCCGATATGGGCCATGAGTGCCTGCACAGCCTGACTGTCGGCCATGTCGCAGGCACAGACTGTGAGGGTGACGGAGCGTTTGGCATACGCTGTCACAAGTTTCCGGGCACCAGGAGCGTCCAGTCCCTTGCGGGATGTGACCACAATGGAGCGCACGCCACGATCTGCCAGATGCTGCACACAGGCACGTCCAAAGCCCCCCAGACCGCCACTGACAAGCCAGGTGCCGGACAAGGTCTTCCTGTCCAGCCTTTGCGTCTGTGCACAAGAGGCCACAGAGGTCTGTTTCGAAGAGTGTGGTGCTCCCTGTGCGGCACGACCAGGTTCCTCGGTCTTCCCTTGTTCGGACAGACGTTCAGGCAGCTGGCTGTGGGCGAGAGCCAGTTCCCGGCTGCGGGCAGCGGAACGCACCACGATCTTGCCCATGTGCCAGGCTTTCTGCATGGTCCTGAAGGCGTCAACCACGGACTCATGGTCAAAGATCCGGCAGGGAAGGGCCGAAAGGACACCCTGGTCAAAGAGGTCCATGACCTCGGCAAAGAGTTCTCTTGCCAGATCGGGCTTTGCGGCAAGCAGTTCGTCCGCATCTATGGCAAAGTAGCTGATGTTTTCCTTGAAGGGCTTCAGGCCTAAGGAGGTGTTTTCCACAAAGTCCCTTTTGCCCAGTTCCAGGAAGCGGCCAAAGGGCCGCAGCAGGGCCAGACTCTGGCGCATTGCTTCGGAAGCAAGGGAGTTCAGGACCACATCCACGCCTTCGCCTTCTGTATCGGCAAGGATGCCGTTCACAAAGGAACAGTCGCGGGAATTGTAGACATGACGCACGCCCATGAGGCGCAAATAGTCGCGCTTCTCGTCGCTGCCTGCTGTGGCATAGACTTCGGCGCCAAGGTATCTGGCAATCTGCAGGGCAGCCATGCCAAGACCGCCGGCAGCACCGTGGATGAGGAGGCGCTCGCCCTTTCTTAAATTTGCCAGGTGCTTTAAGGAATACCAGGCCGTAAAGAAGACGACGGGCAGGGAGGCTGCACTCTCGTAACTCAAGTGCTCAGGGATGCGGGCAAGACAGCGGGCTTCGGTAAGGACAGAGCTGGCAAAGCAGGCTCTGCCAAAGCCGACCACTCTGTCTCCTGGTGCAAGGTCCGTGACTTCAGAGCCAGTGCACAGCACACGACCCGAGAACTCAAGGCCTAAGTCTGCCCTGGCAAAGCCGGATTCCACGGCATCATCGGGCAGAAGCCCCATGGTCAGCATGACATCACGGAAGTTGAGGCCAGTGGCCATGACCTGCACAAGGACACTGCGAGAGGGCAGGGAGGAGCGGACGTCTGCAGAGGAAGTGTCTGCCACAGGGCAAGAGTGCGGACGAGACTGGAGGTGAAGCTGTGGACGGATCCGGGGATGGCACCGGGGACGCCAGACAAGATTGTCGAGACGGCCCGGCTTGCTGAACTCAAGCACCATGTCCTGATCGGTGCTTTCTGCTGCACAGGGAACAAGGCGCAGGGTGTAGCGACCGGAGGGGGTGAGGAGGACTTCGTCTGCCCAGGTCATGCGGTCAGCAGACAGTGCACCTTGAGATCCAGTGTCGCTCACAGCATTCTGGAAGCCCTGGTCCAGTTCCTGAGCCAGACGCTGCACAAGAGAACGTGATCCGTGTGCTGCAGACTGTTCCTCGGCAGCACTTGGAGCCAGATCCACAAGATGCACCGGCAGTTGTGTCGGATAAGCCAGTTCATTGCCAAGGACACGGGCCAGGCCTGCGATGGTGCAGGCTGCGGGACTGGCAGCCACTTCTGTCCTGTCGGCCAATGCTGTTCCTCCCATCGGTCCTTCGGAAGAAACAGGTCGCACAGAGCCAGGCAGACTGGGCAGAAGCGTGCCATTGCGGGTGACAATCCACAGATGCGGGGGCTTTCTGGTGTCCGTCACACAGAGGGCGGCACACTGGTGTATCGAGTGCAGAAGATGGGCTGTCCTGTCGGAGGAGAGCAGCGGCAGGGAGGGGAGCAGGAGCACAACATGAGCGACCCTGGAGCAGGCTTCTTTCAGAGCCTGCAGGGCAGCAGTGTCCGATCCGGTCAGGACATGACACACGGCCCGGTGGCCCAGGGCCGCCAGGTCGCTTGCAAGTTCGGTGAGGAGGCAACTGTTTCCGGACTGGTCTCCAGATTGTTCCTCAGGCTTCTCTGCAGACTTCTTCTCGGGCTCGGCAGACTCGGGGCACAGCGCCTGACAGTCCACAAGCAGGAAGGGCAAACTGCCTTCCAGAGTGTCTGGCAGACTGGAGGCAGCATGTATGGAATCTGTCTGGTCTTCGTCTGCAGAGTCCCTGTTGACATTGGACTGCAGGCAGGTTGTCTCTGTCGTGGTCGTGTCCGGATTGTGGGCAAGAAGGAGATAGGATCCTTCTTCCAGGTTGCCGGCAGCAGGTTCCCTCAAGATAGTGGCATCCTCAAGGCCCATCGTGCCAAGGAATTGTTCCCAGACCCGGGCCGGACGCAGTGCGGGCAGCACGGAAGGAAGGACAGCAGCAGAAACGGCAGCTGCAGATTCGGATTCAGATTCAGAGGGATTACCAGCATGGGACTCTGCCTGGAGCGAGTCGGCCCGAGGAACGTCTGTTTGCAGAGTCTCTGGCTGGGCAGCGTCTGTGCGATCGGCCTCTGGCAGGAATTGCTCCTTGTCTCCTGCGTCAGAAGAGGCAGTGGAGCAGCTGGCCTCTCCCTGCACCTGGGGAAGACGTTCTCTCCAGAAGGAGGGATCAAGGCCTTCAAGAAGTTCTGCATGCCAGTCCGGGGCACGTTCTTCCACAAGGAAGAGGCCACCGGGGAGGAGGCGATCTTTCAAGGCACGGACAAGGACTGCAGGGGCAGGAGCCTTGTGCAGGCAGTTCCGGGCAAGGACAAGGTCCGCGTCTGCGGAAAGAGACTGGTCCTGAGTCTTTGCAGAGTGTGGCCGGTCGTTCAGGTCCCAGTCCGGGACAAGGTGCACGGCAATGTTCAGCCCGTCTTTCTCATTGTGTTGTTCAGACAGGCTCTGTGCATCGGTCCCACTGGGCAGGATAACGATGAGGGCAAGGTCGAGTTGCTCCGGATCAAGAAGGTGGCTTGCACAGAGCGTGCGGCAGATGGGCAGGAGCCGGGAGGCGGCGAGGGCCTGCGCCACAGAGGCCGAGGAGTCCGTCGTCTCGGTCTTCTTGCTCTTTTCGGACGAAGGGGCTTCTGATGCAGAGGAAGCCGGACCTGATGCACAGCACACTTCCCAAAGACGCAAGACGCGTCCTTCGGGAAGACGCTGGGCACACAAGGTCACCAGGTGGTCAAGGGCAGCGGCAAGCTCTCTTGTTGCCACATTGTCCGTCTCTGTGAGCATGGCCGTGACCGGAGATCGCTGCTGCAGTGTGTGCAGAAGCCTGGACCCATCTTGTGATCCTGCAAGAACGTCCTGCAGGGCCAGGCCGGCACGGCCTGTCTGCACAAGGAAGGGCAGGGCCTGCGGGTTTGTGCGCAAGGCTTCCTGCATGAGTTCTTCCGGAGCAGGCAGTGCGCCTGTGCACTGCAGGCAGCCATTCTGCAGATTCAGGAGTCCTTCTTCCTGCAGGACAGAAGCCCAGTACCGGCCAGCCGGACTGGACAGCAGTTCGGCAGTCGCTTCCTGTGCCGGACCCTTTTCCGGAGTGGTCAGATGCTGGAAAGCCTGCAAAACCAGGGAGAGGGACAGGGCTTCCAGCAGGGGCAGGGTCTGTTCATACCACAGACTGCGCTCCGGATCTGTCCTGTTCCAGAGTGTGGTATGCACACTTTGGACCAGGGACTGGACAGACGGGAGGAAGCCTGCGCTGGCTTGTTCCCGATCCGGCAGCGTCTGCAAGGGAGTCTTGTGGGCCTGTATGGTCCAGAAGGAAGGCATCTCTTCCCGCTGGAGCAAGGACGGAGCTGCCCGGAAGCGGCAGGACGTCACCTGCACAAGGACCTGGCCTTCCTTGTTCAAGAGCTGGAAATGGGCCCGCAGGGATCTCCTGCTTCTGGAGAGGAGGCGTGCCTGCAGACGGGTGATGCTGGAAGCATCCCTGTGGTCAGGAGAGAAGCTGGAACGTGTCTTTTCTGCAGACGATTTGTCAGAAGGCCTGCCGTCAGCAGGGTGCGGGCACGGTGCAAAGACCTCCAGACGGTCAAAGCCGACTGGCAGATAGGCAGCCGTGTCTTCGGCTTCGGCAGGGGAGGCAGCAGAAGAGGTGTCTTTGGGGGCATAGAGGGCTGCCAGACTGTGGAAGCAGGCATCCAGAGCCTGGGGGGGGACAAGAACGCCGTCCGCATTGAGAGCGGTAGGGATGAGTTCTGCTTCCAGAGTGCCTTCTTCCACATTCAGGGACAGATTCCTAATCAGGCGAAAGCTTGTGCCATAGTCCAGTCCCAGGGAGGCAGTGATCTGGTAGAGTTCCTCACCGGACATCTGCACCTGTCCTGTCTGTATCAGTCCTGGCTGCATCTGGCCCGGGTCTGACAGATCAGACAGGCCAGACGGAGCAGACTGGTCCGCTGCCTCTGCCGGACCCGAAGAGAGCGCCCTGGCAGAGGCAGGTGCTGCGGCTGTGGCCGCAGCACGGCTCAAGTCAGAGGTCTTTGTGGCAGAAGCAGCAGGCCACAGGGAGACAGGCGTGCCCGAGGCAGCTGGAATGCGGCCCTGCACATGGGGGACAAAGGCCCCGGTGCCAAGTCGGGGCCTGCTTATGATGCGGAAGGAGGCATTGTGTTCGTCTGTGAGGAGGCGCACGCACTGGGCGCCCTCAAAGGCCAGGGGAGCCGTGATCTGCATGTCTTCCACAAGAACGTGGTCCGTTCCATGGAGATGGCGTGCGGCCGCGCAGGCCATTTCCGCAAAGGCAGCCCCGGCAAAGACCGTGACCGAGCCCACTTTGTGGTCCCCAAGCCAGGTGTCCTTGACCGGATCCAGGATGTTTTCAAAGACTGGCGGCATGTGTTCCTTCTGCCAGCCAAGCAGCGGGTGCACACGCCGCAGTTCCGGGAGGCACTCGCTGGTCCGTGGATAGAGGAAGGCTGTCTCCTGCCAGGGGTAGGTGGGAAGCGTCACATACGGATTGCCTGGACAAGGGAAGAAGACGTCCCGGTCCATGACAGGACTCAGGCAGTGCAGCCGCAGGGCCAGCGTGGTGAGACGCTGCAGGCTGCCGTCCGTCTTGAGCAGGGAGGCAAGGACACGTCCCCTGCACTGGGCAGCCTGCAGACATTCGCGAATATAGCGCTGCAGGATGGCGTGGGGACCAATCTCCACAAAGAGGCTGAAACCTTCCCGGGCCAGATGCTCCAGGGCCTTGTGAAAGCGCACCGGCTGGCGGACATTGGCCCACCAGTAGGCAGCATTGAGCTCCTCTCCCGAACACTCTGTGCCTGTGACTGTGGAGACAAAGCGCACTGTGGAGGTCGCCTTGGGGCCAATATGGGCCAGGCCCTCAAGGAGGGGGTCTTCCAGGGCATCCATGTGCCTGCTGTGGAAGGCATAGTCGAGGTCCAGCAGCTGAAAGTAGGTGTTCTGCAGATGGGCCTGCAGGGTGCGCAGGCCGTCCAGGGAACCGGACAGGGTGACATTCTTGGGCGAGTTGATGCCTGCGATTTCCACGGCGTCCTGCAGGTGCAGGCGCTCGATGAGTTTCTGGCACTGGCTGGCCGAAGCGGCGCAGGCCGCCATGCGGCCGCAGCCTCTGGTGGTCGCCTGAGTGGTGCTGCGTGTGAAGATGACCTGGGCTGCGTCTTCCAGGGAGAGGGCTCCGGCGGCCCAGGCTGCCGCGATTTCACCAACACTGTGGCCAAGGACGGCAGCAGGTCTGACGCCCATTTGTGCCAGCACCCTGGTGACACCCACCTGAATGGCAAAGAGCAGAGGCTGGCTGTAGGCCGTTTCCTGCAAAATCCGGGCATCTGCAGAGAGAAGGAGCTCTGTCAGGGAGCGTCCGAGCCTTGGCAGGAGCAGGTCATTGAGTTCGTCAATGGTGCGGGCAAAGACGGGTGAGGTGGCATAGAGGGTCTGGCCCATGCCGCTCCACTGGGCACCATTGCCGGTATAGACAAAGACCGGGCCGTCTGTGTCGGCCTTGCTGTGACTTGTCTTGTGGGGGCGGTCCTCGCTGACGAGCAGAACACTGGCTTGTGTATCGGAGTCCTTTGAAGAGACGCCTGTCTTGTCATCTCTGGCAAAGGCTCGCAGGGCCGCAATGGCAGGCTCTGGCTGACCTTCGAGTACAAGGACCAGGCACTTCTCGTGCCAGTCTCGGAAATGGGCGCTGCCATAGGCCAGATCATAGAGAGCCTTTGGCAGGGAGGGGTCCTTCTGGTCCTTGTCCTGCAGGACAGCCTGGGCAGACTGTCCTGAGGCAGCAGCTTCCAGGGCCGTATTGCCTTGGACAATCTGTTCCAGAGTGTCGGCGTAGCGGCCTGCCAGTTCCCGCAAGGCTGCCTCGTCTCTGGCAGAGAGAAAGAGGGGCACAGGGGAAGGCAGGGTCTGAGCAGATCGAACAGGGACAGACCGGGTGGGGGCTGTCTGTGAAGCGGAGATTTGTGCAGGAGAAGAATGTGTCCTGTCCGCAGAGGGTGTGCCGTGAGAGGCGAGAGCACAGGGGGCGGGATTCTCTGGAGAGGCCTGGCCGGCTTGGCCGCTTTGATCCGGGATTGGCGCCTGAATCGGGAAGGTGTCTTCATCCAGGTTCTGGAGGGCAGGAGCCTCCGCAAGGAGGATGTGGGCATTGGCACCGCCAAAGCCGAAGGAATTGACGCCTGCGGCCAAGGGGTGGCCCTCATGGGCCTCAAGGCGTATGCCTTGAGCCGCACAGAAGACATTGGCCTTGCCAAAGTCAATGGCCGGATTGGGCTCATAGGCAAAGGGCAGGCCTGGAAGCATCCTGTGCTTCAGGCAGACAATGGCCTTGACGAGACCTGCCATGCCCGAGGCTGGTTCAAGATGGCCCACATGGGCCTTGACCGAGGAGATGGGGAGGGGAGAATGCCGTCTGGATCCAAGGACGGCCCCAATGGACGCCACTTCCACCGGGTCGCCTACCGGCGTGCCTGTGCCATGGGCTTCGATAAAGGCCAGATCGTCGGCCTCAAGACCGCTTTCTTCCAGGACGCTGGCCATGAGTTCGGCCTGGGCCTCGGCGCTTGGAATGGTCAGCCCCTTCTTGCGGGCACCGTCCGTATTGATGCCGGAGGCAACAATGACGGCCTGAATGGGATTGTGATCGCGCAGGGCTGCGTCCAGGGGCTTCAAAAGGAAGAGACCGCCGCCCTCGGCACGCACATAGCCGTCGGCACGGGCATCAAAGGGCCGGCACTGTCCCCTGACGGAAATCATGGAGGCCTTGCTGAAGCCCACAAAGGAATAGGGGTGCAGCAGCAGGCTGATGCCGCCGGCCAGAGCCATGGGGATGGATCCCTCGCGCAGGGCCTGGCAGGCATGGTGCAGGGCCACCATGGACGAGGAGCAGGCTGTATCCAGGGAGAGGGAGGGACCGTGCAGGTCAAAGAGGTAGGAAATCCTGTTGGCAGCAATGCTCAGGGTATTGCCGGTCATGACATGACTCGTCATGCTGGCCAGATCGTCCAGGGCATGCTGGCCGTAGTCCAGGGAAGAGATGCCGACATAGACCCCGCAGTCCGAGCCTGCGAGTGTGCGGGCGGGCAGATTGGCCTGCTCCATGGCCTCATGGGCCATTTTCAGAAGCAGGCGCTGCTGCGGATCAAGCCAGGCGGCTTCTCTGGGGGAAATACCAAAGAAGCCTGCATCAAAGCCCGTGATGTCGGGGAGCACTCCGGCGGCAAAGGTCACACTGCGGCCTGGCTCGGAGCGATCCGGGTGCTGCAGTTCCTGTACAGGCCAGCGATCCTCTGGAATTTGGGTGATGGCCGACGTGCCGCTGTTGAGCATGGACCACATGCCAGCCTCGTCATGGACACTGCCTGGAAAGCGAAAGCCCATGCCAATGATGGCAATGGGGCAGGAGCGGGCAGCGGAACGATGCGAGGAGGAGCTGGGCAGGGAGGCTTGCGACGAGACGGATGCAGGGGAACTCATGGGCTGGCTGCTCATATCCATTGAGCTCCCTTGTGGCGTGTGAGTGTCTCTGGACCTGCTCCCGTCATGCTGGATAGAATCCTGTCTAACATTTTGAAATATCTTCTTTGTTGCACTCTCTCAGGCAGGAGAAGGTCGTGCGGATGTATGGAAATAGGAGGAAAATTCATGGGAATCAGGTCTGTTTCCGGCTTGTGAGAAGTACCTGTAAGTACTTGAAATAAGAGAAAATAAAGTGGCGGTTAAGTGTAGTTCTCTGCCACAGTGAAAAGAGCTGTGAATGATAAAAACAAAAGCCCCTTTTTCGCTTGCGTCTGCGCAGG
>DXHV01000006.1 GCA_019113165.1 Candidatus Desulfovibrio intestinipullorum | reverse complement strand
AAGGCAATGCTCCCAACCTAATTAGGTTGGCATATACTATCTCAAAAAAGCACTTTTGTCTACAAAAAAAGTGGCTTAATCAAAAAAACTTAAGCCACTTTCTTAGGAAAATATGCAACCCTAGTTTGAAGAGTTACAGCTTCTGATTCTTCAGAAAAAATTTGGAGCCGTTCCTCCAGGTCTCAGGGCCAGGCTGAAAGAAAGTGCGGATCTGGAGAGACTTGCCAGCCTGACCGTCACCGCAGGCACGGCCACATCCCCTGACGATGTCGTTCGCGCAATCAGCTCGTGCCAGTGCTTGCTCTCGCACGCAGGAGTCTTTTGTTGAGGACGTTGTCCTCAGGATGAGGTTGAGCGGGAACGCTCTTCCTGGTCCCCTGGGGACAGGGAGCAATGCGCGAGCAATGGCTGCAGCTCATGTCTGGAATTCGGGCTGCACACAAAAGAGTGGCAAACAGGCACCGGGACCTGTACTTGCGCCCCCAGCTCTTCCTGCAGGCACCATGGTGCCTGCAGGGCAATCATGAGTTTCCGAAAGAGCTTCACAAGGCAGTACCGGAGAGGAGACAGCCATGGAGACTGATCTGACGAGGGAAGAACACCTGGAAGTGGCAAGGGAATGGTTTCCTTTCTACAAGGAGGTGTTTGCTGCAGGCTACGCGAAAGGCGAAAAGAAAGCGTTGCGCAGACAGAGGGCAGTGATCCTTCTGATGCTTCAGAAAAAATTTGGAGCCGTCCCTCCAGGTCTCAGGGCCAGGCTGAAAGAAATAGCGGATCTGGAGAGACTTGCCAGCCTGACAGTCACCGCAGGCACGGCCACATCCCCTGACAATGTCGTTCGCGCAATCAGCTTGCCGCACCTGCAATAAGCTTGTCTTGTCTCAAGCCGGCCTGATCCTGCACGGATGCGGGCACGGATGCGGGCACGGAATGCTGACAGCCGCAGGCTGTGCGCACAACCCTGGATCGCCCCAGAGCCTGGCTCCTTGTGCGGGGCCAGGCTCCCGGGCATCTGGAGCGTGGCTCCTGGCGCCCTGGCAGCAGTCCTGTTCCTGCGGGGTCTGTCCGGTGGCAGAGGCAGCAGCGGCTGCGGCTGCTTCCCTGTCCCTGGCCTTCACGTACTTGCGGTACTCCAGGGGCCTGCCGGGCTTGTTTTCGGCCGTCATTTCCACAGTTTCCACCAGGGACAGGATCTTGTCCCTCAGGATGGGCTGCAGGCAGAAGGGCGCGTGATTGCCGTTGTGCCTGTGCAGGGCCACGCATTCCTTGCACCTTCCGTGCCAGTCGCACAGGGTGTTGGGACAGGTGCAGCGGGTGATGGCAGGAAGGGCCACCAGACGTCTGTTCTCCAGCACATGCTCGTAGTAGTCTTCCTTGCTGATCATGGCTGAATCCTCCTCATGATCTCATGGTTGTCTTCTGCCCCGTCCGGTTTCCGGGGGGGCTCAGGCAAAAACGGCAGGGCAGAAGGAAAGCGGGCAGGATACGTGCTCTGCGGCAGGGCCATGCCCGCCGCGTTGCAGACCTGTTGCCTCCCTGCAAGACGCAGTGGACCTTTCGGCAGCAGGCCCTGTTTTCCGTGTCCCGCAAGGGACGGGGGATAGTGCCCTGCCTGGTCCGCCTTCTCCCCTGTCCTTTCGTTCCTTTTCCCAGGATCCGAACAGACAAAAACCGGATTCGGAGAGCCGAAGGTCCCTGGCAGCCCATTTTTCAGCGGATCGCTCAATTGCATGTCCCGGCAAAGGAGTATAGACAAAGGGACACAAGCACCATGTCCTTTCAGGGAGTTCTGCCATGCACGCCAACTACCTTTACGAGATGAATACCCGCCAGGTTGAGGCCCTTGCCCGGAAGACCAGCATAGCCTTCCTGCCCATTGGTCCCACAGAAGTCCATGCACCGCACCTGCCGCTGGGCACGGATGTGGAAAGCGCCCTCGAAGTCTGCGAGCGGGCTTCGGCCAAACTGCAGGAACACCATCTGGACTGCCTCATTGCCTCTCCGATCAACTATGCCCTGGCCGATGTGGCCAACTGCTTCAGCGGCAATACCACCCTGCGCTTTGACACGGTGGTGGCCATCGTGGAGGATGTGTGCACAAGCCTTGCCCGCTGGGGCTTCACCTACGTGGTCGTCATGTGCGGCCATGCCGAGCCCGGCAACATCAAGGCCCTGCAGGAAGGCGGAAAAAGGGCCATGGAGCGCACGGACGGCCTTAAGGTGCGCGTCTCCAGCTGGCTTCTCGGCTCGGACATCCGGGCTGCCATGACCTGTGCGCACCCGGAATGGGACATTCATGCGGGCGAGAGCGAGACAGCCCTCATGCTCATGCGGCGCCCCGAGCTTGTGGACACGGACATTCTGCCCTCCCTTGAGCCCAACTGGGCCGGCGAGTTCTTCCCCGAGCGCCTGGCCGAAGGCAGGGACTTCATCGGCTGCGGCGCCGTGCAGGCCTACCTTGGCGACCCCAGGGCCGGCACGGCCGAGACCGGAAGAAAGGTCTATGACATCTACGCTGACTTTGTCGTGAACGAGATCCTGGGCGACATGGCACAGGACGATCGGGCCCAAAAGCAGGCCCTCGCAACAGGACCAGAACCGGCATAAGGGGCCCTGCTCCCCGCAGCATCGTCCCCTCAACCATCAGGGCCCTGTGCCTGTACGAAGAAGGCTTTCTTCAGGCTGGCGCACGAGGCAGGAAATATTCCACATGAAAGGACAATATCGCGGACTTGCCCGACTCTACCACGCCGTGCTCAACTCCCTGGACGGCTGGCGCGCTGCCTGGAAGGACGAGGAAGCCTTCCGGCAGATTACCCTGGGCGCAGCACTCGGATCGGCCCTGGCCCTGTATCTTGGCACCACCTGGACAGATCGCATCCTGCTCATCCTGCCCCTGGTCCTCTGCCTGCTTGTGGAACTCCTCAACAGCGCCATAGAAAACACCGTGGACCGCATCTCCACAGAATGGCATCCCCTGGCCAAGAAGGCCAAGGACATGGGCAGTGCTGCCCAGTTCACGGCCCAGATCTTCCTGGCTCTGGTCTGGGGCAGCTATCTCGTGCAGCTCGCCTTCTGAATGAGGGCAGCCCCGGGCCAGCCCGCACCTTCGGCCGGCCCCTGGGAGACGAGAGAGCAGGCAGACCGTGCCCCGGTGAACGGAGGACGAAAGCTTCGCAGGGGCCTGTGCACGGGTTGCGGGACCGGCCCTGGTCCCGGCTCCCCCTGACTCCCAGGTTCCCTGGTCTCCTGGCCGTCTGCAGCCTGGCCGTCTGTCTGTTTATCTGGCCGCCCGGCTTCCTGAGCCGGCCCTGCCCTGAGCTGACCTGCCTGGCCGGACTGATCGGTCTGCCCGGTCTGGCCGATCTGGCCGGACGCATCAGGGAGCGTCCGGGCTCATCGGGCAGTCCGCCTGCCTTCCTGTCGTCCTCCGTCCTCATGGACACGTGCCGACCTGGGCCCCCTTCCTCTCCTTCTCCTGCCGTCCTGTCCAGGGCGTCCCTCCCCTTTGTCTTCCTTCGTCTTCCTTCCCCTGCCTCGTCTCGCCTGCTCCTTCCGGCTCCAGTCCTCAGGTCCCGAATCTTCAGATCCCGAGTCGTCTGCACCAAATGTCCGGCCCGAATGTTCCGGCCCCGCATCCGTCTGCCGGATTCTTCCGGCCTCACGTCCTGCGGCCTCAGTCGTCCTGCCTGCGCACCACATCCCGTGGTGCCGCTCCCTGCCGGGCCTTCCTGTCAGCCTGTGCCTGTCTCGCCTTCTCTGCGGCCTGCACTTCTCTCAAAATTTCCGTGCGTGCGGCCCCGCTGCTGCAGGCAGCGCAATCCATGAGATCCTCCGGTCCCGGCAGATAGCAGTCCTGGTCCGCAGCCTCCGCCTCCGCGGCAAACTCGGCAAGCCATGCCGGAGTGGGCAGGGTGGCCGGCGTGCCCGAAGTATCCGGCGGCATGCCCGGCGTATCCGGCCTATCCGGCCTATCCGGGAGGTCCTGCCCCCCGGCGCCGCCTGCCTGTCCGGTTCCTGCGTCCGCTTCCTGTTCTCCTCCCCATTCTCCTCGCAGCCCCGATCCCTGCCAGGCAGCCGGCAGCGCTGCCTCTGTGTCCTTCTTCCTGGCAGCAGGGGCACCGGCCTGCTCCGCAAGAGCAGCCAGCAGGGCGGCCACCAGACGGTGCACACTATCTGCTCCGTCTGTTCTGCCCGGACTGTCCGGAACGCCTGCTGTCTGCCCTGCGTCCTGCTCCAGGGCTTCCCAGACCCGGAGCACGCTCTCAAGCAGATCGTCCATGGCTGCCTCTGCTTCCCCTGCTGTCCCTGCCTCCCCTGCTTCCTCGGGCTGCCTGCCCTGCAGCGCTCCTGGCGAATCGCCGGACTGTGCCCCGGCAGCAGGCCAGTCGCCCCGGGCAAGATCGTCCAGGAAGCAGACCAGCAGCCTGTACGACGTGCTGAAGCCGGACAGGGAGTTCCTGTCCGGCTGCTGCAGCTTGAGGTGATAGGCCAGGCGCACTTCCTGCCAGGGGCTGAGGGGCGGCGCCGCGTAGAAGGAGCGGGCCCGGACCATTTCGCCCTTGAAGAAGATGGTCATCTGGCCTTCCACCTGCCTTTGCAGATCCCTGAAGTCCACCCTGGCCATCTTTTCCAGGGAGACGGCCAGATTGTCGGCATAGGTCAGGGAGCGTGCCGGGTCGGCCACGGACCAGCCCGTGCTCTTCTGCACCCAGGCGTCGCCGGCAATGGCCCTGATGAGATCGAAGGTCTGGCGCGGGTCTTCCAGGCACATGAAGATCTTGACCTTGCAGTTGGAGACAATCTGCTCGGCCGCATGCTCCGAGGCCCGGCGTATGCCGGCAAAGTCCTGGGAGGCCACGGTGACGGCTATGCCAAGTCCCCGGCCCTGGGTAAGCAGGATCTCGAAGCCCGGCGTCTCTATGGCCGCGTATTCGTCCACCACCACCCCGAAGGGCGAGCGGGCGTCCGTGGGCAGGGCGCCGAGCACGTCGGCCAGGCGGCCCTGCACGCTGTCCCCCAGGCCCACGGCGCAGGCATTGCGGATGGAGGAGAGGCAGATCTGACCGAGATTTCTCAGCTCGCGGGGGTCCTTGTCCATGGAGGGAATGAGGGTGACGCAGATGCGGCGGCTCGTGATCACGTCCACGGCATCGATTTCACCGTGGGTGGTCATGAAGATGCGGCCGTAATTGTCCACCAGCAGGGAAAGGGCCCTGCCGAAATAGGCCCTGGCGTAGCCGTACTGCTCGGCAAAGTTCTTGGGCTGCTGATGGAGCTGGAGCGACATGTCCCAGCCCACGGTGGCAAGGCCTGCGCGCAGGGCCAGAATGGACTTTTCCGAAAGATCGGAGCGCCTGGCCAGGGCATCAATCTCCGGCAGGGACATGAGGTACTTGCGGATGATGCCGATGGAGAGCGGAATCTCGCCCTTGTCGCGCAGTTCCACCAAAACGAACATGAGGCCCGAGATGAGGGTCTGGGCATTGTTGGCAAAGATGGCATTGCTGCCCGAGTCCTCGGGCATGAGGGCAAAGAGCAGCTGGGTGAGCTGGTTGGCCGTGCCGTCGGCAAAGGGGTTCTGGGTATTGGACTGCCTGGACGGCGTGCGCATGTGGCCCAAGGAGCGCATGGACTTCTGGGCCTTCTTGTCGGCCATGTAGGAGAGGACGAGGAAGTCGTCGTCGCGGCCCATGAGGCGGGCCATGGTGTAGATCTGGGCAGCAAGCTTCGGCGCTGCCTTGGGGTCCACGTAGAGGATTCCCGACCCGGCGGCAAGGAAGTTGAAGGCCAGGGAGACCAGGGTCTCGGTCTTGCCCGAGCCTGTGGTGCCCAGGATGAGCATGTGGGTGAGCACATCCTCTCTGGCTATCCAGAGCTCCCTGTCGTCTTCCAGGTCATTGCCAAGGTAGAAGGCGCCCCTGGCCCTGTGCACAGAGCCCGAGGCCTGCACGTCGGCCGGATCAGGCCGGCCCCAGTCCCTGGGCATGCGCATGGGCAGCCGTTCGCTGCGGCACAAATGCCTTCGCAGGACAAAGAGCCCGGTAGTCAGGGGCAGAAGCACAAGCAGGGTCGCAGGCCAGAGGATCTGGCAGAAGAGGCCGCAGAGCACAAGAAAGGCAAAGCAGGCCCTGCGCCGCAGGAAACGGCTCAGGCGCACGCCGGCAGGCCGCAGGTCCCGCAGGACTTCCTCCTTGCTGTGCTCCTGGCTCTGGGTCACCCCGTGGAGTGTGCCGTGGTTCACGTGGACCTCCCTTGCGGGCCTGGTCAGGCTGTCGGACAGCCTGACCAGGCCCTGGCAGCTGATGGTGTTCGGGAAGGGGGCGGCTTTTCCCGCCCGTCTCCGCCGCTCGTCTCCGTTTCTGTTCGTTCCTGTTCGCCCCTATCCGGCCTGGCCTGCCGTGTTCACGGCCTGGCGCAGGGGGACCAGGCAGCGCTCCACCACCTCGTTCTGGGTGCCGGACTGAATGCCCACCAGGGTGGCCAGCAGGGCCGTCTGGTAGAGGCTGGCCCGCAGGCTCTCCAGGCGCAGATGGTAGTGCTCGGCCAGCAGGATGTAGATCTGCTTCAGGGTATCCGAGGAGTTCCAGAGGACGGAGCGGCGCAGCTTGTTGATGTTGCCGGAAAAGTACTGCTGCCTGGCCGTGAAGTACTGCATGAGGGAATAGCCAAGCGCATCGCCGCTCATGCGGTCGGCCTCGGCCACGCCGGCTGCCTCCTCGAGTTCGGGCACAGCCAGGCTGTAGTTGGCCAGGGGCAGGAAGAACTGCGACACAAAGCGCAGGGCTCCTTCGGCCACACCGGTCTGGGCGGACTTGATCTTGAGGGCCGAGGCGCCCTTGCGGCCGCCCGGCGTGCGGGCGGCGCTCTCGCCGAGGCGCGGGGCAGGGGTCGGATTGGAGAGCACGCCAATCATGTAATTGGCCCTGGCCTGCTCGCTGATAAGGCCGCCCGTTGGCAGGATCCAGCCCGGCCTGAAGACCTGCTCGTTCTTGAAGAGATCCGAGTCCAGCAGGATCACGTCCTGCTGGCCCTGGGCCTGGGCAAAGTTGCGGACCGTGCCGTCCCTGCGCGTGGCATCCAGGGCCTCTTCCTGCAGGCTGTCCAGGGAGGCGCGGCTCTTCGACTGCCCCGTGTTGGCCAGGGCTGCGGCCATGTCCGCACAAGGGGCCTCGGTAGAGAGGGGATTGTGCTGCGTGGCCTCGATGTCGCTGCTCAGGGTCCCTGCCAGGCGCTCCAGGGCTGTCACCAGCTCCTTGCCGGCCCCTTCGGCCAGGGCTGCCTGGGCCTCGCTGGTGCCGCCCATCTTGGTCTGCAGGGCACTGTTGAGGGCAGCCATCTGCTCGCAGAGCGCCCGGCCCAGGCCCTGGAGCTGACTGATGGTGGCCGCCTGGTTGGAGGCCGTGGCAAGGCCAGGGCCCACGCTCCAGGCATCGCCGGTGATGCTCGTGCCGCCGGGGTCTCCGGCCACTGCCGGCAGGGTGGCGCCGGCAAGGCCTGCCTGCACGGCAGCTGCGGTCCGGGGCTGGACGGCACAGACGACAAGCACGAGCACAAGCAGGGGCAGAACGACTGGCAGACGCAGGACCAGGCCATGCCGGCTGCCAGAACGGCTGGCCGGACGACTGCTCTGGCGGAGGAAAGGACGGCCGTGAGGACGGCTGAAGAACTGGGAACAAGGCAGACAGAACATGGGCATGACAGCCTCCTCTGGGTTCAGGTTGAGAGTGCAGGATCACCGTGCAGGCCCTGCGTCCAGGGCCAGAGTGCCGGTTCAGAGTGCCGGTTCAGAGCACAGATTCGGGGCCCGCAGGGTGTCCCAAAAAAGAAGCGTTGTGTCGGGCGCATCATTTCAAGAGCATCATTTCGAGAGCATCATTTCGAGAGTACAGGCAAAACAGTCAGCATGTTGCATGTCTCCCCTTGTCTCTTTCTCCCTGCAGAATATTGTCCTGCAGGGATCAGGCTCTGCTGCTCTCGTGGGCAAGCAGTGGCAGCAGTGGGCAGAAAGCGTCCTGTTTCCTGTGCACAAGGGGATCTTTCTTGATGGACACAGGAAAAAACAACAGGAAATACGTTGGGGTGCAGACATGCTTTCTTCCGGAACGGCATACTTCCTTCTGCCCATGTCAAGGGCTGTCCGGGCTGTCAGGGCAGCGGCCTCCCCCTGCCGGACAGGGCAGAGCCCCCCGGGTCCGGGACTTGCCCCGGGATGTTTTTTGTTCTCTTCCGGGGACTGGCAGGAAAGAGTATGCCTTCGGAAAAATTTTTTGCTGTATAGAAATTTTTACTTGACATGTCAAGTGAAGATGTATACACCTGCTTTCATCAGTACAAAACACCATTTCTTCTGCTTCCCGGGGTCCTCCCGGGACGGCCTTCTGCCCCTGCTTCAGCCTGACTCTGAAGCGGCTCCGGCAGAAAGCCCCAGACTCCTGCTGCTTCCTGCTGCCACACAAACCCTCAGGCACAGGGGACACAGGGCACACGACAACACGAAAGGGGGCAACCCGCAAACCCTGAAAACACTGACAGCCTGGCCCATGCCAGCCCAAACCCCCGTCGCATTCACACCGTATTCAGACCGTATTCTGGCCTGTTTGCCTGTGCCGTATTTTTCTGCCGATCTGTCTTTCTGCCTTTCTGGCAGACAGCAGAGACAGGGGGAAGCGGACAGGAGCACCGGCCAGGTGCACCAGACAGGACCGGCCCAAAAACACAAACAGGACACAAACCAGGCACAACAAACCCGGCACAACAAACCCCGGACACAGCCCTTTTTCCTGCGCAAAAGAACCGGCCAGAAAAAAACAGGCCAGAAGAACTGGCCAAAAGAACTGGAAGACGGGACGAAAAACCTTGCCGGCATTTTGCGTGACGCTCCCCGGACCCAAAGGAGTTTTCTATGGACGACAAGTCAGACGACACGCTGGCGCCTGCGCCCTGGCCCACCCCGCGGCAGCAGCGCAGTTCGACCAGGCACAAGCAGGCTCAGCAGATCACGGGCTATCTGCGGACCTATGCGGCCACCCTCTATCCGGATTGTTTTCAGAACCTGAACGAGGACGGCACGGTCCACCCCAATCAGATCATCGACTGCCTGACCAGAAAGGACATGGAGGGCTTTGTGCCCTGGTTTCTGGAAGAGGCCCGCAAGCGGCGCTGGTGCCGCTCAAGCCTGGGCTCGACCAGGGCCATCCTGGTGAGCTTTCTGCAGGGCCTGGTCTCCCCGGAGCAGCTGCAGGCCCTGCGCAGCTACAGGCCGGACACCGTGCACCGCTACGGCTGCCATGCGGCCTCCTTCCGGGCCAGGACCGTGCAGGAGGACACCCTGCAGGCCCTGTTTCGCATGCTTGAGGAACGAGGCAGCCCTGCCGCCACGCTCACCCTGCTCTGGCTTCGGGCAGGCCTGGCCTCGGGCCTGCGCCCCCAGGAATGGTTTTCGGCCACCTGGATCCCCATCGGGGACGGCGGCATCCTCTGCGTGCGCACAGCCAAGGCACATGCCTTTCTGCAGCGCAGCAACGGCGCCTGGCGCCACCTGCTCTTCCTGGGGGCAGGCAACAGGACACGCTGCCAGGATGTGGAGGCCTTCCTGGCGGCCCTCCAAAAGCTCTATGACGAGCGCAGCGGGGGCCGGCCAAGCCAGCGGGTCTTTCACCTGGCCATGCGCAGCTGCCAGTGCGTGCTTTTGCGCTGCAATGCCAGGCTTCGCGACGAACGGCCCCTGTCCATGCAGGAACCCAACATCAATCTCTACAGCATGCGCCACCTCTTTGCCGCCCGCATAAAGCAGAAGGTGGAGGCCAGCGGCACGGACCGCAGGTTTCTGGCTGCCCTCATGGGCCATGCCTGCGGGGATTCTCCCTGGAACTTCTATGCTCCTGCCCTGCAAGAGGCTCTGGGCGGCGACATGCCCATTCCTTTGTCTGCGGAGACGGCCAGGGTGCGCAGCAGCCGCAGACAGGACCGTGCGGCACAGCCCGTGTCCGCACCCCTGTCCGCAAAGGACCAGACAGCCCGGACCTCCGCCTCCGACGTTGCTCCTGCCCCGGCACAGGCCACCTCGTCCGGTGCAGGGACCAGCGCTGTACAGCCAGGTCCGGCAGAAAGCCTGTCTGCTTAAGCGCAAGGGACACAAGGCACGGATCCTGGCTGAAGCCTGAGTCCAGGCTCCGGGCTGTGACCACAAGCATTCCCTGAGATTCTTTCACGACCGTCCCCCGGGACAATGGACTTCAGGAAAGGCCCCAGGGGCTGTTCCCGTCAGACGTCCCGCAGACGCCGGCAGACGCTCCGCGAGATTCTCCGAGATTCTCCACGAGATTCTCAGGGGCCCGCCACGCAAACCACGACCACAACCACAGAACGGCCGGCAGACAGGACCATGGAGACGAGGCCCGGCTGCCAGACCAGCCCCTTGAAGCAGAAATGACACGTCCGGCTCCCAGAACAAATACGACAAGGACGACAGACCCCATAAACCCCGGCACCCCCTTCAATCATTGCCAGCAAAACAGGCACACGAGAGGAACGACCATGACCACAACCATGACCACGACCAGAACAACGACCGCCAGACACCCCGTCCGCAGCCTTGTTTCCAGAAGCAGAAGTGCCGAGGAAGGCAGCGAAAGCCCCGAGACCGCCGTGGAAGGCGCAGACGCCCTGTCTCCCGAAGAGACTGCAACCATGGCCGACGGCAAAGGGGACGGCAGCGCCGATCCGATCGATCAGGCCAATCAGGCCGGCCAGTCCCGGCAAACCCGCCAGGCGCCCCAGATCATAGACGCAGCCACCCTGAAGGAACGCGAAGACCAGGCCATGTCCTTCGTGGAGAGCGCCGACAGCAACCTGACCTACCATCAGGCCGCCCTCATCCGTCTGGCCTGCATGGGCCTCACCTCCGAGGCTGCCCTCAGGGAGGCCCAGTATGTTCTGGATCGCGCCAAGGCCGTGGCCGGCAACCGCCCGGCCACCCTGCCCCTTGATGCCCCCTTCCAGGAATCGGTCATGGAATTTGTGGAGAGCGAGGCCTGGCATCTTTCCTACTGCGAGGCCGACATCATCCGCCGCATAGGCAGGGGCTGCAACAGCGGGGAACTCGAGGAAGTGCAGTTCCTCCTTGATCGCATCCGCAAGGCCCTGGCTGCCTCGCGCTAATCCTCCTCTGCCCCCTGACCTCTCCCTCCCGCTGGTCCCTCTGGTTCCTTGTCCCTTGTCCCGGAGGGCCAGCCTGAAAAACTCCGCAGGGCAACAGAGCTGTCTCCTGGCAGGGCGGACAGTCCTGCTGGCCCTTGCGGAGCCTTGTCCGTTGAGAAGAACCCTGCTCTTCCTCGCATCATACCCTTTTGCCTTTGCCGGCTGCGCACACGTCCCCTCTTCTTTCAGGGTGCGCCCTGCGCCGGGGACAGAGGCTCTTGCCTGTCAGCACACCACCGCACCACCACACCACCACCACACCACCGCACAACGTCCCACCCAAAAGAATCAGTCAGATCCCGTACAGACCACACACCAAGGAGTCGTGCCCATGGCCTACACACCCTCTGACTCCCTGTTCCTGCAGCACCGTCACCGTGCCGGCTGGGACTGGAGCATTCCCACCAATGCCGTGCCCGGCGTGGAAGATCTGCCGCGCAGGGCCCCTGCGCCCAGGGAAGAAGAACCGGACGACAGGGCCCCGGTCTTTACTCTGGAAGGCTTCGGGACCCGCGGCCACAACAGGCCGCCCAAACCGGCCACGCTGAACACTGTTCCGGGCCCTGGGGAAGGATCGGCCGAGCCTGAGCCCGTGCGCCCTGCCGGCAGTGTCGCCGGCCGGATGACCGGTGCAGGGACTGCCCAGGATACCGGGGAATGGGATATTCCGCCCGTTGCCGATGAGGAGGCGCATGTCCTGCGCAGCGTCCTGCTGGACCGCATTGCCAGGCGCCTGGTGGAGCTCGGCACGGAGTGCATTGACAGGGCCCACAGGGCAGGATCTGCCACCAGGGACCTGTGCCGCGAGCTGCTGGCCCGCCGGCTGCCCCAGGCCGAAGCGATCCTCGCCAGCAGCAGGGACACCCTGTCCAGGGAGCCCCAGGGCCCTGACCACCTGCCTGACCGCTTTTCTGACCGCTTGCCTGAATCCTTGCTGACGCAAGCGACCCTGTCCCGGACGACCGCACAGCAGGACAGGACAGCTTCCGACAGGGAGCTGCCGGACAGCGCAGAAGCCCGGCTGCGGCCGCAGTTCTAGACAGGCAGCGCGAAAGCCCCCGCAGCATCTGCCCTGACCGCACACCCAGACACAAAAGGGCGGGCAGCTCCCTCGCGAGAAGGAGAGAGCTGCCCGCCCTGTTTTGTTGTCTTGTGTGTCCCCTGTGTGCGTTTCTGCCGGACTGCCCTGAGCTGCTCACGACATGGTCCGTTCAGGCAGAAACAGGCCCGATCTGCCTGGAGCTGGCCGAATCCGGCCTGTTCGCTTCTGCCGCCAGAATCAGGTCAGGCCCCTGGGCCAGGCACTGTGGGTGCCCGATACCGATGCACAGGGACGCACGGCGGCGCACAGGTCCGTCAGGGCCGCGGACCCTCGTCCCCGTCGGCCTGTCGTGCGAACGACTTGCGCAGATCGCAGAGGCGTTCCTCCAGGCCCATGTCCTTGCGCCACTTTTCTTCCAGGTCCACGCCCTGCTTGCGTGCCTCCCACACGGGCGCCGGCACGTCGGAAAAGTCGCAGTCCCTGAGCCAGGCAAGTCTCGGCTTGCGCTTGTCGGCCACGTCATAGATGGCGCAGGTCACACGCTGCACCTCGGCGGCCATGTTCAAAATGTCCTTGGGATTGTTGGCAAGACAGCGGTTCCAGTCGTGGATATAGCCGGCAGCCCGGCCCATGATGCCGGGCAGACCGAACATGACCGAGCTCACGGCCGCAAAGAGCTCGGCCCGCAGCTCTTCCTTGACGTATTCCGTGTCGGCATAGCAGAGGCACATGTCGCGATTTTCCCGTGCAGCTGCGCCGGTCCAGTGGAAGAACTCGTGGCACAGGGTGGAATAGTACATCTGGCTCGACTCGAACTGCTCCTTGTCCGGCATGTGGATACAGTCATCCGTCTTGGAAAAGTAGGCGCCATTCGTTGAGCCGTGGATCACTCTGGCGCCGCAGGCGGCAATCACCTTGTCCAGGAAGTCATTGTCCATAAAGGCGTCCCTGGGCACGGAGGCAAGCGGCGGAGCCACGGCCGTGGTATCGGCAATGCTGTAGACGCGAATCGAGGAAAAGTAGACGCGGCCCTTGAGCCAGGTGCCGTCTTCGCGCTGCTCGATGCGATCCGCATCGCAGGAGGCGACATCGACCCGGGCATCCAGCCTGCGATCCTGCCCCTTGCGCGGGCTCATGACAAGGTAGGGATGTGCCCCTTCCTTGAGGCGGGCCTGATTGCCCTCGGCATCCTTGAGCCTGCTCAGGGCACGGGCTGTCAGGAAGCGGCAGTCCTTCTGGCCCCTGGCCCTGGCCTGGGCCGTGAGAGACAGGGCATTGAGCCCCACATAGCGGTTGCCGTAAATGATGTTCTGCGGCGGCACCCACTGCTCCGTCCAGCCAAGGTCGCGTTCCGTCTTGCCCTTGTCAATAAGCGAGACAATGAGCTGGGCCACCGTGGTCGTGAGCTCCTTTGCCTCCGCGTGCTTGCTCTTCTTCCACGCCTTCTTCTCTGCTTCGGTCATCTGATCCCAGCCGCGCCTGCAGCGCACCTGGCTGCCTGTGTTCCGGGCCATGGCGTCCTCCTGAACCGTTGCGGTTCTCTTTTGCATGGTTCTATGGGGTTTTTGTAATGGTTTTTTCCGGGTGACGTTTTTCTGAAATGATGCTTTTTCTGGATAATGCTTTGCCGGGCAAAGGAGATTTGGGGAAGCAGAAAGCGGCTGACCCTGGACCTGACGGAAGTCCCTGTGTCAGGCGCTCTGCACAGGCCGGCTGTCAGGGACAGTTCCCGTTGCCTGCACGGCCTGCAGGGCGGCCTCTTCCCTCTCTTCCTTTTCTTCCTGCTCTTCCCTGGCACGGCAGACGCGCATGTACCACTCAAGGCCCTCGCCATCGTGCTCGCGAGCGGCCTCGGGCCATTCCCAGGGCGGGGTGAGCCGGTCAAAGAGCTCCTGCGGGATGTCGTCGAAGAAGGGGCCTTCGCTCTGCACATGACAGACCGGCCGCTGCCAGAGGGCTCTGCCCGGGCCGGCAGCCCCGGCTGCCTGTGCCGTGTGCTGTGCGGGTCTGCCCCTTGCGCAGAGCACGGCAGCCATGACCCGTCCCCAGCGGCCTTCCCGGTACGCGCACCACAACCGCACGCTCCCTTCCCTCCTGTGCACCACCAGGGACGAGGCCAGAATGGTGCGCACATCCCTGTGCCTGCGGCTCAAAATAGCCTGCAGGCCGTGCCGGACCGCAGACTCGTTCCTGCAGCCCTGGCCCCTGTTTCCGAGGCCTTCGCCTCCGTGACCTTCGTGGCCGTGCCCCATGTATCCGTGCCGGACGAAGAGCGCCCTGAGGTCCTGTCCGTACCGTTCCGGGCAGCAGCGCGCCTCCCCTGGTCTGCCTCGTCCAAACCGTCTGTTCAGGCTGCCGGGCAGCCCGTATTCCTCTGTCATTGGTGTTCTACCTCGCTTGTTTTCGGGGTTTGCTGTCTTCGGCCTTGTGCCGGTCAGTCCCTGTGCTGCTCTGAAGCTTGTTTCAGGCCAGGTAGCGCCGCACGCTCACAAGGTGGCGCAGGCGCCGTGTGCCGAGCAGGGAGAGGATCACGCCCCTGTCCCGGCCTGCCGCGTGCACAAAGATCCGGCCCTGCAGATACATGCCGTTGTGCCAGCCCGAGGGCGAGCGCTGCGAGCGAAAGAGCAGGACATCGCCAAGAAGCAGGCGATCCCGTACCCGCAGGCCGATACTTCCCTGCTCGCAGGCCGTGCGCGGCAGTCTCAGGCCCACGCTGGCATAGAGCCAGCGGATGAGGCCGGAACAGTCAAAGGCTGCCGGACCCTCCGCGCCCCAGACATAGGGTTTGCCCAGGGCCAGGCGGACGCCGAGCACAAGCCGCAGTCTGGCCGCATCAGGACGTCTGGCTCCGGTTGCGGCGCATGTCGCGGCAGACAGGGAGTCTGCAGCCGGAACGTCTGGCAGGACGTCAGCCAGGACCTGAGGGACCGGGCACAGCAGGCTTGCACCTGCTCCCAGAAGAAAGGTTCTGCGCAGCATGAATGAGGACCTCCCTGCCCGTCTCTCCTGCCTGAGATTGTCTGCGGGATTGTCTGCAGGATTGTCTGTAGGCCCGACTGTTGGAGTGCATGGCGTTTGTGCATGGTATTTGCACGGGGTTTTCTGTTCGTCGTTTCTGCCTTGTGCGGCCTGCTTGCCTGGAACCGGCCCGCGTGCCGCCCGCCTGCTGCAAAAGGCCCCCTGTGTCTCCGGTATCTCAGGGCTCTCAGGATTCTCCGGGACGCGTCTTCTTTGAAAACCGAAGCGACAGAATGGATCAGGGCTGCCATGCCAAAGTGCCAGGCTGTCCCCCCGTCCTCTTCGGCTGTCTGGCCGGGTCTGATCAGTCTGGACCGGACTGGACTGGGTCGTGCTGGGCTTGGCTGGCAGTTCTTCCTCTGTCGTCCTTCCGGTTTTCGGAGACCCGCTGCGAGACCGTCCTGCCTTCAGGCACAGGGCATGCGGCGGGTTTTCTGCCCGTCCCATCCCTGATGGCGGCGACTATACAGACATGTCAGAAATAATGCAAGCCCTGTATTCATTCTGCTTTCTTTATGGACAGGGAGCGACCTGCAGCCAGGATTTTCGGGCAGTCTCCAGGCAGAAAGGTGTGTCTGGCAGAATGAAGCGACACTGGACGGAGCGTCTTTCTGCTTCATCTTTTCCTTTTTGCACATGCCAGAAATTTTTTCCTGACCCTTGACAAGTTTTCCTGTCTGCACTATCTTTTCTTTCAGACGCACAGGTTCGGCCCAGAGACACAGTTCTGACAGTGCCCTGCCTCTCCTGACATCAGGGCAAGGCACTGGCCTGACGGTTCAATCCACCAGACAAAAACACTGCCGTCAGCATCAGGCTGTTCCCGAGCTCCGGGATCTGTGTGCGGGCTCCGTGTACGGATTCTGTGTGCAGACGCTGCATCTGTTTCCGCGTCAGAGCCCGGGACCCCGACGCGGCTGCTGCGGCACGCCGCATCCTGTCAGAAAAAAGGATCCCGCCTCCTGTCCGGATCGTCCGGCAACTGGCAGGCAGCATATCCTGTCTGGATATCCTGCCGGATATCGTGCCCGGATGTCGTGCCCGGACTGCCCTGGGACATTTCCCTGACCTGTCCGCCGGACAGGCAGACGGCAGGCGGGCAGGTCTCCATGTATTAATGATCGGTTGTCCGATCAGGCAGGGTGTCTGATCCCGTCTCGCAGTCCTGCCGGGCTGGCCATCTGATCTGTTCAGATGATCTGTTCAGATGATCTGTTCTGATGTTCTGTTCTGAAAATCCTGATGCTCAGAAGAACAGCCTGTGCCAGCTGTTCCGCAGATACAGGCCGCGCACCTTCTGTTCCTCTTTGTTCGCTGACTCTGTTCGATGCTCCTGTTTGATGGTCTGGTTGCCTTGTTCCTCTTCTCCAACAGTCTTCCTCCTGCAAGGGACGATGTCATGAGAATAGTCACGACCGCATGCAAACTTGCTCCCAGTGTCACCAGCCATTTCATCCTGCTCCTTGCCCAAGGCGCACTGTGCGGACTTCTTGTCTGGTACCTTGCCCCGGTGGTGCAGTACTTTGACAACCTGTCCGGGCCCGAGCCCGAGACTCTGGCTGCCCAAACCCGGTCTGACAGACAGATGCCCGGCCTGACAGACGGACAGCCTGCCCCTGACCACCCGGACAGGTCTGCCGCCCAGACTCAGGAAACGGCCTCCGGGGCCGGCAGTTCCGGCCAGCTCCAGTCCCGATCCCAGTCTCGATCCCAGCCCCGTTTCCAGCCTCCGGCTCGGACAGACGCAGGGGACGAAGGACGTGCCGTGCCGCAGGGAGAGTGCCCTGAAGCCCGGGCCGCCCTGTCTGCAGGATCGGCAGGATCGGCAGGACCGGCTGGAGCGCCTCTGACAGGGAGGACACTGCCGGCACATCTCCCTGCCCAGGCGGCAGCTTTTGCCCGGCTGCAGGGATCCGCACTGCCGGCAACTCCCAGCGCCTGGCCGGCCGGAAATCTGCCAGGCCTGCCGGCTCTGCCAGCCGGATCCTGGGCCGCTGCGGCCCAGGGAGTCCCCATGGCTTCACCCCTGCCCTGGTTTCTGTTCGTCGGACCTGCAGCCTGGCCGTCTGTCTGGTCGTCTGTCTGGCCGTCTGCCTTGGGCACAGTACCCATGACGCAGCCTGCTCCTGGTCTGCCTTCTCCGGGGCTGCCCGCTGCTGATTTTTCTGCTGCCGGATTCCCCGGACCGGCCGGGCTTCCCAGGCTTCCCAGGCTTCCCAGGCTTCCCGGACTTCCCGGACTTGCAGGTCCTGTCCGGCAGGCCCTGCCGCCTGCTGTCTCTCCCGGCATGAACGCCGGGCCCCTGCCAGTACCTGACACGCTTCTCCGGCAGCCGAGCCTGCCGAAGACAGCAGAACAGGCCAAGGCAGCCGGGCAGGCAAGCGCTGGCAGACGGGCGAATGCAGAAAAGGGGATCCCTGCCCCGGCAGCGCATCCCGCCTCAACAGACAGGCGGCTTGCCCATCCCTCTCTGCAGGCCGGGAAGGCCGGAGGCACGAGGAGCACGGGCTCTTCTGCCCATGTCTCTGCCTCTTCCAAAGTCCTGCCTGACGGCCCTGCCATGACGCAAAGCCCGGGAGCACTGCCTGCCTCAGGGCTTGTGCAGACACAGGCACAGCCGTCCCCTGCTCTTGTTCCGGTGGCAGCGACCGGACCTGCCCCTGCGACTGTCTCCGAAGGCGGCCCCTCGTCCGCGACGGCCTCCGGGACTGAACCGGTCACTGGACAGGTCACTGGAGGACAGGCCTGGCCTGCCCTCCAGTCCGAAGGGAGTGATCCGTCTCCTGCAGACAATCCCTCAGGGCCGCAGGCTGCCCAGTCTGCAGACAATCGCCAGATGAGCGCGCAGCCCTCAGTCGAGGCTGGCGTGCCGGACATGGTGAGCGAGCTCCTTGGCCGCTACCCCATCGAGCATCAGGCCGGGCAGGAGATTGTGCCAGCACCTGTGCGCTTTCTGCCACGGACCAGGTATGCCCATATCCCTGGCCTGCAGCTCACCCTGCCTGCCGACCCGGCGACAGCTTCTGCGGACGCCGGGGCCTCTGGGGGCTCTGCAGCTTCTGCCCATGCGGCAGGTACGGGGGCCGCACCTGCTGCGGCCGGCCAGGCAGCGGCGCAGACAGCGGCACAGGCAGCAGTGCAGGCCTCGCCCCTGGAGCGGATCTCAAGACCGGTACTTGAGCGCGTGCTCAAAAAGCTTTCCTCTGCTCCGCAGGTGGATCGCCAGTCTGTGGACGATCTGCTCTCCCGCGTCCCTGGTGTCGGTCTCAAGCCCTATGCCCATCATGAGGATCGCACCCTGCTCCTTGTCCTGACCCAGCCGGACTGCCGGCACTGCCGCTCCATGCAGGCCTTTCTCTCCAGACTGCGCGAGGACCTCTCCTTTCCGGTGCTCTTTCTTCCGATAGGCGGGCAGCCAAGTTCCCTTGCCTGCTACACCAGGGAAGGCGCCACGCTTGCGCCCGAGCACAGGGAAGAAGTACGCGGCTGGCTTGCAGCAGCCACCACCTGGCTGCAGACAGCAAGCCGCTCCCAGGCTCCCTATGTGCCCACCTTTGTCTGGATTACGGATGGCGAGGCACACCGCAGCACCCTGACCCGTACCGAACTTGCGGTGCTGGCTTCCTACCTCAATGCCAGAGTGCACGCTCTGGCAGCGCAGACAGCTCAGGACACGCCTGCCCTGGAGGGCAGCGCCAGTGCTGCCCTCCAGGAATCCGCATCCTGACAGGCCCCATTGTCCTGAACCCGCTGCATCCGAACGCGGGTCTCAAAAAACGCTCGTTCTTTTGCAACCATGCCCTGGAGACGCGCTGACTCCATGGACTCTGGAGGCACAGCCCCGGGCCTCCCGCCTTTCCGGCTCCTGACCCAGGACTGCGGCGCAGGTCGTGCCCGCCCTTCTCCTTGCTGAAGACAGGGATGAAGCCGTCTCGCCGGACCGCCCCCTGCCAAAGGACCGTCTCCACGAAAAAACGCCCGAGGCCCTCAGGCCGGCTCACACTCCGGGGCATTCAGCAGGGGGGCCGGCACCAGATGCTGAAGACAGGCAGAGACAGGAGGTGAACGATCCCCCTGCTGTCGTGAATATGCCGTGGAGACGACAAAATTCCGTCACCTCCAGGGACTAGCGAAAGACCATGAGCATTTGGCCGGAGCGGCCCCCATCCCTTCAGCACCTCCCGCTCTTCCCTGTCTTTCGTCTCTTCAAGGGCAAGACCAGGGAGCGGTTCCAGCTGCAAGACCATCATCAGCAAGATCTACTCATATTCAACCCGACAACCCCATACCTTCAAGGAGAATGCAATTATGGATATTCGTCTTCAGGATCTCAGTGAACACGACAGGGAAAGCTTTGTGGACGGCTTCGAAGAAGCGGCCAAGTGGGACTTCCCTCATTTTGACGCCGACATGGACAACATGAGCCTTCAGCCCTGGAGCAGGCCCTGGGAAACCGAGCCTGTCACCATGGTCTGGCAGGGCCCCGACCGTCCCTCTGCCCGCACCCTGGGCAAGCACTGGTTCTGGATTGTGCGCGAAGACATGCTGCGCCAGACCCGCTGGCAGTGCGTGCCCGGCAAGGCTGTTTCCTACGCCTACTACCACTAGACCATCCCCTGACACGACGCAAAGACCGACAGTTACGGCCACAGAGGTCGGGACAAAACGAGTGCGACGGCCTGAAAAACCTGCCTGACCACTCTGTGGTGTCCGTGACGGTTGGACAGCGACCCGCAGACTGCGCGTCCCCTGCCCAAAAGAGAGCACGGGTGACGCTTCCTGCATGCAGCACCCTGCCGAAAGCATGGCAGGGGGGCTTGCATGGGGGGCACAGGGCACAAGACACCGCTCCCCGTGCGCTCCGTGCGCCCCATGCGTCCAGGACTGCCTGGCAGACAGAGCCCAGGCACAGGGACAGGGACAGATGCAGACAGCGTTCTGCTGCTCTCTCCCTTTTGCTGCAAAAAAAGTACGCAAAACATCACGCTGAAAAAACAGCACAGGATCGTCTGATCTCTTATTTTCCTCTTCCCTTGCGGCCTGCAGCCGCCAGGGGCTGGATCGTGCTTTTCAAAAAATGAGTCCGTCCCGCACACGATCAGGGACAGAGAAGCCCTTCCTCGCAGTGCGGGAATCAGGACGAAAGTCAAGGCGAGAGTCAAGGAGAAACCCCATGAGCAAGGAAAAGCGACAGGCCCGATCCCGTTCTGCCTCGCAAAAGGAAGGACGGGAAGGATCAAGGCCTGGTTCCCGAAAAAAAAGCCGCAAGACCCAGCAGGGCTGCATCAGGGGCTGCAAGGGCGCCACCAGGAAGATTCTGGAACAGCTCATTGACCAGGGCTGGTTTGTGCTGCGCAGCAAGCGCCATCTGGTCCTTGGCCATGAGCGCTACGCACGGCGCATCACCCTGCCCTGTACAAGCTCCGATGTGCGCGCTGCCAGGCAGGCAGCCTGCAAGATACGCCAGCATTTTGGAATTGATCTGGCCTGACGCACAGGGAACGCCCTGCCGGGAGCGCAAGGCCCTGCGACCTGTAACAGCCCCGGGGGCACCCTGACACCCACCGGGCTGCCGGTGGCCTGATCATCGCTCCCCGTCCGGTTTTTGTTCCCATCCGCTGCCCGGCACAATTCACCTCCCTCCCGAACAGCGAGCCCCTGTCCCTGTCTTTCCCGGCAGGAACAGGGGCTTTCCTGCGTTCGGTGCAATTGTCCGGGGATGCCGGCAGGACCAGACAGACACTCTTCTGGCACGCTTTTTGACATAGAGTGGCAAACAAGATAGTGCTTGGCGCATAAGTTGCCTGCACCTGGAGGAAACATGCTCACTCCCCACAGCCTGCTGTCCATTGTCAAACGGTTTTGCAAAAAAGTCCTGCTCCATCTGTTCGTGTTCCCCATCTGGCCGATGGACAAGGAGTATGTCCAGGCGCTTGATGCCGATGCCAACAAGCTTGGAACCGAAAGGTATTGCAACATCTGCGGATACAGATTTGCCCGATTCAATGTCTGCAATGACAGAAAGCCCAGGGAGGTGGAGTGCCCTGTCTGCAAAAGCAGGGAGCGGCACAGGCATCTCTACATTCATATATGTGCCCTGTTCCCGTTTCTGAAAGGAAAAAAGATTTTGCATTTTGCGCCAGAACCAGTTCTGAAAAAGATATTCCTGGAATCAGAAGCAGACTATTATGACGCCGATATAGATCCGGACAAGGCCAGCCATCAAATTTGATGAGAATACCTTTGATTATATCCTAAGATGAACAAAAAATTGGTACTACACGAGGAGCATGTCTTGGTGCAATTTTTGCATATCTAAAATTTCAGAAGGTGTCTGTTCCTCAAGGTACTTGTAATATAGCTTGGCTTTCTTGTTAAGAGTCTATATTAATAAAATTATCGTTTTATTTTAAACATATTAATGATTATAAGGTCCAAGATAAATTGTTTGGAGTGAGCTTTGTCATGAGAATTTCCATCTGATGAGGCCTGATAGCGGCTTCCTACGACTGCCGCAGCACCTCATATGACATGACCGTTATCTCCTTTCTTCAAATTACGAATCTTGATGAAAGCCATGACATGTCCTCTTTAAACTGGTAGGTGTAGTACCAGCGGTGGTACTACACAAATAGAGCTATGGAGCGTGCTTTTAGACCTTTCAAACAATAAAATCAAATGGTTAAAAATAGGCCCCTGAGTGGTGTCCGTGTAGTACCAATTTTTTGTTCATCTTAGGTTATATCTTTTGCTTTCACGTTCTTGAACACATCCCGGACGACAGGAAAGCCATGGGGGAATTGTACAGGGTCCTGAAGCCCGGCGGAACGGCCTATCTGGCTGTCCCTCTGGGGGCAAGGTTTCTGGAAGACCTGTCCATCACCGATCCTCGGGAACGGCTTCGTCTCTATCGTCAGGAAGATCATGTGCGCATCTACAATATCGAGACATTTACCGGGCGCCTGAAGGCGGCCGGCTTCACCATCGAACTCTCCAGACCGGACAAATTCCCAGGAGCCCTCAAAAGCGCAAAGCTGACAAATACTATTGTCCTGGCCCGCAAGCACTAGCAAATTGCCCTCAGCAGCCCCTGTGCCGCACCCTTGTGGTGGTCAGGCAGGGGCTTTTTTCATGTGTTTTCCGCTGTCCCTTCCGCTGCAATCGCCTGCACTCAGGCACGGCAAGGCCTCAAGGACGTGGCACTCGGGCTGTTCCAGAGCGTCCATGAACGGCACTGTGCTCTCAGTCGGGAAGGCTGTTCACAATGCTGCCCTTGTCCTGCAGACCGGTGGCGGCACTCCGGCAGCCTTGAGATTGTCTCGCACGGCTGTCTCTCAAGGTGCAGCCGGACAGGCAATGGCTCAGGCTCCTGACCGATCTCCATCGATCGCAGGAAGAGGCAGCGGACAAGGACGAAGCAGACAAGGACGAAGCAGACAAAGCCTGTCAGGGCAGAAGTTCGTGCCTGGCACAGACAGGACCACATTGCGGCACACAGGCCTTGCGCCAAAAAGCTCCAGGCTCTCCGTGCAGCCCATGCCCAAAAAGCCGCAGGCTTGCCGGCACAAAGCCGCACCCCGGGTCCAGAGTCCTGCCGAAAGGCGCCCTGCAAGGGGCTTTTGCCGCTCTTCTGCACAAACGTCCGTCCGGCTAAAGGCAAGGCTCTCTCTTTGTCCTGCAGCCGGAAAGTTTTCTGCAGCTTGCGGCTTTCTGACGGTCCTGTTCTGCTCCTGCCGCTTTCCTTCGCAGGGCCAGGGACAGAAACAGGCCCAGAGTGGACGATCATTGCCGGCAACAGGCCTGCAATCCTCTGCAGCACTGCAGCCAGACGGTCTTTCAGCGAGAGCTCCCTTCAGCATCTTTGCCTGAGCGCCCTGCACAAAAGCTGCTCCTTCACAGCGGATGCGTCCAAAAGATACAGCCCAGGATGCAGATCGGGATACAAATTTTGGCTCTTCGGGGGTATTTGTGGGTAAGGGCTCCAATCCCCTCATTAGCCTTCTCTCCAGGAACTATTTCCATCTCTGAGGGCAGCTGCCACTGTCCGCACTGCAAAGACATATTTAGAAAATTTATCAA